>JBEENF010000005.1:0-25786 GCA_041192325.1 Verrucomicrobiota bacterium | reverse complement strand
ACCGCGACATCATTCTGGCGCTTGATGGTTCCCCGTTGCCGCGAATGAAACCCGACCGGGTCGTCGTTACCTACATCGAGCGCGAAATTGATCGGCGAATTCCCGGCGCCACCCTCGCCTTGGGCGTGCTGCGCGGCAGCGAGCGGATGGAACTGAAAGCCGTCCTCGGCGAGGAACCCAAGTTGATGCGGGAAGCCGACCGAAAATATTTCGACCGGCTCGGTTTCACGGCCCGTGAATTTGTTTACGGCGATGCCATTGAGCGCCGCGTGCGGGCCTCGGAGCCCACGGGGGTGGTGGCGCATTTCGTGAAACCCAGCGGACCTGCTGCCGTGGCCGGGCTCCGCCAGGAGGACTGGATCAAGGAAATTGACGGCGCGGAGGTGAAGACTTTTGCCGCCGCCACGGAGAAGCTGGCGGAAATCGAACGCGACGCTGCGCGCCCGGAGTTCGTCCTGTTGGTCGCGCGTGGGGGTGAGACCGCCGTCTTGCGCGTCAAATTGAAATAGACTTCCGGTGACGGCCGCGCCGCCGCTCAGATATGCGTGGAGCCGTCGCCGGCCCACACAAAAACCCAGCCGCTTTTCTCATCGACAAAGACCACGGTTGATTCGACAGCCCCCGCTGCTGGAGATGGATTGGCGCGCGAGACGTCCCCGGCTGGGGCGGAGGGCGAATCGTCGCGGAAAGGTGAAGCAACGAAAAGCGCCCCGGCAATCGCAGCTGCCGCGGCAACGGGCCACGCCAGCCAGGCAACGGCTCCACGCCGCCTGCCGGAAGCTTGAACGCCCCCCCGGATTTCGCGCCGAACTTTCTGCCATTCCACCAAGGCGTCGGGCGCTTTTACCTGCGCGGTCGAGTCCCGCCACGCTTCCACCGTCGCCGTCAGATCATTGGCGAGCGCGCGGCACGGGTCGCACTGCGCCAAATGTGCGGCGAGTTCCGCGCGTGGGATCGAATCCAACGCGCCGTCGCGCTCCGCGAAAATTTGGTGCTGGGCCTGGCGGCAATCCATGACGGGAAGTTTAGCGGGTTCTAGCGGTGACGTCCTTTCGCGTATCCATAAACTCCCGCCCGGTTATTTTCAACCCAGACGCGTTCGGTGCGGCACGTGAAATAGCGTGGCTCCAAGACCCGGATCGTGCGACCCCACCGGTCCCGACTCATGATCCAGCGCTCCGGCACCCAGTTTTTTACGGTGACATCCTCCCAGTGTCCCCGCACCGGAGCATGGGACCGTGCCGGCGCCGGATAATACCCCGGAGCGGGAGCGTAATGTGGATGGGCATACGATGGTCCCCGGTTGATTTCCACCCCGAAACTAACGCGGCTCTCAGCACGGACGGAGACGATCCCCAGACCGGCGACGATACAAGCGAAGGCAAAGTTGAGTGGCTTCATGATATTTTCCCTTGGTTGGGTTTGCTCATGAGACGGGGCCCATCGCGCATTTATTCACTTGTTTGGCCATTTCGCCGCCGACCGGCTGCTTTGGTCAGTTCGACCACACGATGATGCCGTAAACTTCGCCTTTGCTGCCGGCGGGTCCGCCCAAGAGCACGACGGGCTTTCCGGGAGAAACCGCCACCACGGCCCCGCCGCGTTTCACCTTGGCAGGGCCTCCGGCACTGTCCCGTTCGAGTTCGACGTGATTTCCGCCCGCGAGCGAAATGGAGGCGGAGCCACCCGGCGCCACGGCGGCCGAGCCCTCGCCCATGTAGCGATAGCTCTCAAAGCGAAGATTGCTGCGCAGCACCGGCTCGTAGGAACGAAGTTTGGGGTCCGGCGCGCCGCGGTCGTTGGACGCCACAAAAAGAATAGCGCGAATGGAAGTCGCACCGCCGGCGGCAGCGGAAGCCGCTTGCGGCAGCGCGCTGGCGAAAAGCAGACAGCTGAGGAGGAAGGGAATTAGTCGCATGGCAGTTCTCCTAATTTATGCGCCAGCAGACGGCGCGCGTGAAACAAACGTGACATCACGGTGCCGCGGCGTACGTCGAGGCTGGTCGCAATCTCATCATAAGAAAGACCCTGAATCTCGCGCAGTGCGAGCACGGCCCGATGTTTGGGCGGCAGCGACTCGATCGCCCGCTCGAAGCGACTGGCGCGCTCGCGTTTCTCGAGGTCGTCGCGTGGATCGCCTTCGGCCACGGCTTCCGGCGTGCTCCCGCCGTTGCCCGAATCATCGGAAAGAAAAGGCAAAAACCGTTTGGACCAGCGCTGCCGGCTGCGCAGGTGGTCGATGGCGCGCCGAACGGCGATGGGATGGACCCAGGTGGAAAACTTCGCCTCGCCGCGGAATTTTCCGAGACCGCGCCATATCGTCAGCCAGATTTCCTGGGAAACGTCGCGGGCGGCGTGCTCGTCGCGAATGATGGAATGCACCAGGCGAAACATGGGTTCGTAGTACGCGCGCATCAGGACGCCGAACGCTTCCTCGTCGCCCGCTTGCGCACGCTGGAGGAATTCTCGCTCAGACTCGGGAGATAGGCTTTCGGCAGATTCAACCACGCGGGACGAGAGCGACAGTTTTCACGCAAGAGATCCAGGGGCGCGAATTAAATCTTTTGAGTGGCGCCCCGTGCACCCGAGTGAGACGTGCGCCACCACCGGGATATTCTGGCGCGCGATCCCCTGGCTACTTTGCGGCATGGTTTTGCGGGAAGGAGGCTCGCGGCGGGCGTTTGCGGCTTGGCGGGCGGCCGTTTCACGATTTCCTGTCCTCAGATGTTCACCGGTATTGTCGAGGAAACAGGCAGCGTCCTTGCCTTCGCCCCCAAGGCGGAGGCTTGGGAGCTCGCGATTGTGGCGCAGGTGGCCCTGGTTGATCTCACTGCGGGTGATAGTATCGCGGTGAACGGATGTTGCCTGACCGTGGCCCGTTTCAACGCGACCACCCTGTTCTTCGACGTGCTCGAGGAGACGAGGCGCCTGACAAACTTTTCGGCGCTACGGCCCGGCTCGCTTGTCAATCTGGAGCGGAGCCTGCGGTTTGGCGGCAAGGTTGGCGGACACTTCGTAACGGGGCACATTGATGCCTTGGGGGCAGTGCGGACTTTCGAAGCGCGTGGCCGGGACTTTTTTCTCCGCGTCGATGTTTCTCCCACTCTGACCCGGCACGTGGTCCACAAGGGCAGCATTGCCATCGACGGCATATCCCTCACGATCGCGGAAGTGGATGACAACAGTCTCGCCGTGTGGCTGATTCCCCATACCCTCGCGGTGACAAATCTCCGGGAAAAGCGGGTGGGTGACGCCGTGAATCTGGAATTTGATTTACTGGGCAAGCATGTGGAAAAACTGTTGCTCACGCGATCACCGGCTTGATGCAAAACGCGCTGCACGCTCTTACCGACGAGTTACGCCGGCTCAAAGCCGCCGGGATCAAGACCGTCGCAGTATCTGACGCGAGCCTCGCGGGCCTAAAGCACGCGCTCGCAGCGCGGCGCTCGGCCAAACCCGAAATGCGCCGCGAGAAGGCTGCCATGGCGCCCGTCGCGCCTTTGCCTGCACCCGAGCGGACGGTGATCGTGGCGGCTGCTCCGGCAGCGCCGGTGCTCACGGAGAATCTGTTTTTACCTCCGCCGGTCGTGGTTTTGCCTCCGGGGGAAAAGCCCGCACGCTGGGCGGCTCTCCGGGAAGTCGTCTGGCATGACCAGATTTGCTGCGGGCGGGTGCGAGCCGGAAAAAAAGTGGTGTTCGGGGTGGGTTCACTCGACGCGAAAATCATGTTCGTGGGCGAGGCCCCGGGCGCGGAAGAGGAAGTTCAAGGCGAGCCATTTGTGGGCGCCGCGGGGCAGCTTCTTACCAAAATGATACAGGGCATGGGGCTGAAACGGGAGGACGTGTATATAAGCAACATTATGAACTGGCGGCCGGAGATACCGACCGAACCTGACGCTGCGCAGATCGGAAACCGGCCCCCAACGGAGGGTGAGATGCGTTATTGCCTTCCCTATCTTCGCGCCCAAATCGAAGTGGTTAATCCGGATCTGCTGGTGGCGCTGGGCTCCACGGCCGCGCAGGGTCTCCTCGGGTTCGGTTCCTTCAAGGCGTTGGGCGAGGTTCGGGGCCGGTGGCATGATTTTTCCGGCAAACCGTTAATGGTAACTTACCATCCGAGCTATATTCTACGCAACCAGTCGAATCGTTCAAAGCGAATGATCTGGGAGGACTTGTTGAAAGTCATGGACCGGGCTGCTCTCCCGATTTCCGAGAAGCAGCGCAGTTACTTTTTGGAGCGCTGAGGCCGCGCCGCCGCAATTATTTTGCGATCAAGCGGGCGAGTTCCGCCATGGCCCGCGCAAACTCGGTTTTTACCTCCGCGATCGGGGTGGCCAGATTGTCGAAACCGTCGGTACGGCAAAGATATTCCAGCCTTTCCGCAGCGGTGCGCAGCAACAGGGCTCCCAAGATGGCTGAACTTCCCTTGATGCTGTGCGCCGCGCGTATGAATTTGGTGGCATCCCGCGCCCCCAAACTCTGATCAAGCTCCGCAATGCGAAGGGGAGTGTCTGCCAAGAAAATAACCACAATCTCGCGCAGAAACTCGTTGTTATCGCCCGGATTTAGCGAGCGGAGGTCCTCGATTGTCTGCAGGTCGATGATGGGTTCACCCATGTTGGTCTGAGCCGAAATATTTGCAGAAAGATCGGCCGCGCAATTACTTTCGCAAGACGCCTTGGGTAATTTCAGGCTGCGCCCCGCCGAGCCAAGCGGCAGAGCTGCGAGGGAGGAATCCCTTGCGCGGTTGACGAGGGAGGAACGGGTGGACCACTCACGGGTCAGTCATACATCACGAAATCGGCATATGTTGATATTTCGCTTGCGGGCGACTCGGCTGCTGGTTTCTTCGAGTTCTCAAATCTATGGCCAAAACATTCGTTTTTTCATCGGAATCCGTGGGGGAAGGTCACCCGGACAAGGTAGCGGATCTCATTTCGGATAGTATTTTGGATGCCTGTCTGGCCGTCGATCCCTCCAGTCGCGTCGCCTGCGAAACGTTGGTGAAGTCGAACGCCGTCGTAGTGGCGGGTGAGATTACCATTCCGAAGATTGGAGCCAAGCCGATCGACAGCGTGATTAACGTCGGCACGGTTATCCGCGCGGCGATCCGCGACATCGGCTATGTAAACGACGACGACGTGTTCCATGCTGACAAGATATTTGTCCATAATCTGCTAACGACTCAGTCGCCAGATATCGCTCAAGGGGTGGATGCGAAAAAAGCCGAAGGCAAAAAGCACGCGGAGCAGGGAGCCGGCGACCAAGGGTTGATGTTTGGCTATGCCTGCAATGACACGCCCGAGCTCATGCCGACGCCGATCATGTTTGCGCACCGTCTCGGGCGCGAACTGACTGCCCTGCGCAAAAGCGGCCGGGTCAAGTGGCTGCGGCCCGATGCCAAATCCCAAGTCTCGGTGCGATTTGAAAACGGCCGGCCCGTGGAAGTGTTGAACGTCGTGATCTCCACGCAACACACGGAAGAAGTGAAGCACGCCGAAATTGAAGAATTTCTGATCAAGCATGTGGTCAAGAAAGTCATCCCGGCCGCGATGCTTAACCGTCGCACGGAATTTCTGATCAATCCAACGGGACGATTTGTGGTGGGTGGCCCCCAGGGAGATTCCGGCCTCACGGGGAGGAAAATCATCGTCGATACGTATGGTGGGTGGGGGCGTCATGGCGGTGGCGCCTTTTCTGGCAAGGACCCTTCCAAGGTGGATCGTTCGGCCGCCTATATGTGTCGTTGGGTGGCCAAGAATATTGTGGCCGCCGGTCTGGCGGAAGCCGTCGAACTGCAAGTCGCGTATGCGATCGGTCACCCCGAACCGGTCAGTGTTTACGTCGATACCATGGGCACGGGCAAAGTGGCTGATGAGAAAATCACCGCGGCCGTGGAAAATGTTTTTAGCTTCAAACCCGCCGACATTGTCACGCAGCTCAAGCTGCTGCGCCCGATTTACCGTCAGACGACCAACTACGGGCATTTCGGCAAGGAAGGCCTGCCATGGGAAACGACCAACAAGGCTGCGGCGCTCAAAGCCGCCGCGAAGTGAATGGGAATTCAATTTTCAAAATAACATGTCCACCGTCACCACACCTGCCACCAAATCCACCGCCTCCGACTTTCACGTCAAAGACATCACTCTCGCCGATTGGGGGCGGAAGGAGATCTCCGTCGCCGAGCACGAGATGCCCGGCTTGGTCTCGGTCCGTAAGAAATTCGGCCCGGGCAAGCCGTTGAAGGATGTGCGCATTACCGGCTCGTTGCACATGACGATTCAGACCGCGGTGCTGATCGAGACGCTCAAGGAACTTGGCGCCGACGTGCGCTGGGCCTCGTGCAATATTTTTTCCACGCAGGATCATGCTGCTGCGGCGATCGCAAAGGCGGGCACGCCCGTGTTTGCCTGGAAAGGCGAGACACTCGAGGAATACTGGGATCTCACCTTGCGCGCGGTATCGTTTCCCGGCGGCAAAGGCCCGCAGCTCGTGGTCGACGACGGCGGCGACGTCACCCTGCTGATTCACAAAGGCTGTGAGCTCGAAGAGGGCAGCGATTGGGTGAACACACCCTCCGGTTCGCAGGAGGAACAGGTCATCAAGGATCTGTTGAAGCGCGTGAACAAGGAAGACCCGCTCAAGTGGACGACCATCGCGAAGGAATGGCGCGGAGTTTCCGAGGAGACGACCACCGGGGTGCATCGCCTCTATCAAATGCTGGAGAAGGGCAAACTCCGGGTGCCCGCGATCAACGTCAACGACTCGGTCACGAAATCGAAATTCGATAATCTTTACGGTTGTCGGGAATCACTCGCGGACGGCCTCAAGCGCGCCACCGACGTCATGATCGCCGGCAAGGTCGCATGCGTTTGCGGTTATGGTGACGTCGGCAAGGGCTCGGCGTTTTCCCTGAAGGGTTTTGGCGCCCGCGTCATCGTCACTGAAATCGATCCCATCAACGCCCTTCAGGCGGCGATGGAGGGCTTCGAGGTTAATACGATCGAATCCACGCTGGGTACGGCGGACATTTACGTCACGACCACGGGTAACAAGGACATCATCACCCTGGAGCACATGCGCAACATGAAGGACCAGGCGATCGTTTGTAATATCGGCCATTTCGACAACGAGATCCAAATCGACCGCTTGAATTCCTCTGAGGCAAAGCGGATCAACATTAAGCCGCAATACGACCTCTACACCTTTCCCAAGGGCAACAGCATCTACATGCTCGCCGAAGGCCGGCTGGTAAATCTTGGCTGTGCGACCGGCCATCCATCCTTCGTGATGTCGAACAGCTTCACCAACCAGACGCTCGCGCAACTTGATCTGTGGAAGAACCGCGACACGTACAAGATTGGCGTCTATCGCCTCCCGAAGCACCTCGACGAGGAAGTGGCGCGACTGCATCTGGAGAAGATCGGCGCCAAGCTGACGAAGCTCACCCCTGCGCAGGCGGAATATCTGGGGGTGCCGGTGGGTGGTCCCTACAAGCCCGAACATTATCGGTATTGAGCGACTGCTGCCCGCGCGGCGGCTTGTTTGCCATGGCGGTCACGCGCGCCGTTTTTCTTGCGTGACCTGCCCGCGGTTGGCGAACGGCGGCGAACTATCGCGGCAGTCCCGAACTTCACCTCGGGCGAGATCACCCCGTAAACGAGCGCACCGCCGCGTCGGCGCGCGTCAACTGCTGATGACCCTGCCGCCGCTGCAGGGAAAAAGTTCGCTGCAATCTCACTCGTGCAAATCCGTTTGCTTTACGCGCCTCGGGCGCACCTGCGTCCCCGGATTTCCCCAACCGATGAAGCGAGGCTTTACCACCGGCGCGCGGCACATTAATCCCGGCTTTGCATGTCTGCCGCGCGCCTCGTTTTTCTGGGTTCAGATCCCATCGCCCTGCCTTTGCTCGACTGGCTCGCCGGCCCGGGAGCTGCGCACGCCAAGATCGTGGCCATTTTCACTCAACCGGATCGGCCGGTGGGTCGTGGTCAGCTCGTTCAAGCCAATGCCATCAAACAATGGGCCCTGCGGCATGGGCTACCGGTCCATCAGCCCGATAAGATAACGGAAACCGTTCGGGCGGAGCTCGCGAATCTGGATGCTTCCGTGGCGCTGGTCATGGCCTACGGACACATTCTGCGGGACGATTTCATCGCCACGCCGAAATGGGGCACGCTCAATCTCCACACCTCCCTGCTGCCCAAGTATCGCGGCGCCTCGCCCATCCAGACCGCGGTTGCCAGTCGTGAGCGGGGGACTGGGGTTAGTCTGATGAGGATTGTTAAACGCCTGGACGCAGGACCGGTGGCAGCTACGGAGAGGGTGGACGTTTTGCCGTTGGATACAGCGGCGGACGTGGAAGCGAAACTTGCCTCCGCCTGTGTGCCGCTCGTCGCGCGGGCATTGCCCCTGCTCATTGCGGGCGACTTGAGCTTTGTCGATCAGGACGAAGGCGCCGCCACGTATTCCCGGAAGCTGCAAAAAGAGGACGGAGCTTTGGATTTTGCCGCGCCGGCCACCCGGTTGGCTGGCCGCATAAATGGGCTTTATCCCTGGCCAACGTGCCGGGTCGAACTCAATGGTCAGCAACTGAAAATTGGATTGGCCGACTGTTACTCGCCCGAAGCGGCAGAAGTGGACCCGTTTGGGGTGGGGAGCGCATCCCCCGGAACGGTGCTCGGTTCAGACCCGGAAGGGTTGCTGGTTATGACGGGTGGCGGAGTGCTGCGACTTCGGCGACTGCAGAGGCCCGGAGGAAAAATGCTGCCGGCGGCCGAGTTTGTGCGCGGCTATCCCATACCCGCAGGCACGATGCTTCCCTCCGTTCCCATGTCGGCGCTATTGGTTTCCCGCTAGCACAGGATCCGCTGCTCAACGTCCCCGCGATTTTACCGCCTTGAGCTTTTCGCGCGCCTCCGGCGGGACATCGAGCCTAGCCACCGGCACGTAGGTAAGAATGACGATGCGGTGCTCTTTGATCGGGACCTTCACCCGAGCCCGCGTAACCGCCCGGCTGCCTTCGATCGAAATTTCATAGTCGCGAATAACGCCGCCGCGGAGGTGGATGGTGATCGCGACGTCGTAAGGGTGTTGAGAATCGTCGCCGACGGAATTTCCGGTGACCACATACGTATCCGCGGACACGGCCTCGAATTTGGCGCCCGTCTTGAGCAGGGGACTCAGTTCCTGGTCGGGTCGTCGGACATCCGGCCGGTCCGCGCGTCGCAGCCACACATAACGCGCCGTAGGCCCCCCCTCAGCCATCCGCTCCGCGGCTTGCAGGGTAAGGATCTCGTGATTGGTCAGCCAACCGTCCGGCGTATTGGTCACCATCGCGCCGGTCGTGGCGATAAGTGTGTCCAGCCGGACGCCATCTTCCCACTGGCGTGAAATCAAGGTGTCGCCCGCCGCATCGACGCTGCCTTTGATATTGGGGGAGGTGTTTTGCTGCACTGTCGTCACCGTGCCGCGGCGCGTCTCGAAATTCTGCGCCACTGGCCCGGGATCGCCGTTAATCACTTCCCAAGAATAGCTCCCCTGGTCGCGGAGTTGTTGCAGCGCGCGCGCCAGCTCGGGCGGCGGCGCCGCGTTCAGCACGACGGAGACAAAAGCAAGCGGCAGAAGAAAGCGCTTCATGGAAAAACAACCGAAAACTGCGCGAGCGTAAACCAGCGTTCAAAGCCGGTCAACCGCGCTGCGCATCTCACATGCCGCTTGTTTTCGGAATTCCTTTCCGCAAGCTGCGTCGCCATGTGGAAAAGTTTGTTCATCGGCGGCGCCCTTTCCACCATGGCGCTGGCGCAAAATCCTCCCACGCATCTCGAAGTCGCGAATTTGCGCGAAGACGTGCGGGGGCTTACGCAGCGCGTGGGTGAACTCACGCTGCGCCTGGAACAAATCGAGCGGGAAAACGCGGAACTGCGCCAGCGCGCTAGCCAGTCTCATGTGACGACAAGGCAGTTGAATGATGCGGTCGCCGACCTGAACCGGGCGATTAAAAGCGCCGTCGCTGCGTCGAAGAATGAAACGTTGCTCCAGGTAAGCGCCGGGATGGAGAAGCTCGGACGCGATACCAATGCCGCGCTCGAATCCCTGGCCAAGGCGCCGGCTGCCCGACCAGTGACGCCGCCGGCTTTTTCGGAAAATTATTCAAAGCAGGGGATCAGCTATACGGTGCAAAAAGGCGACAGTCTTGCTGGAATCGCCAAAAAAACCGGCGCCAAACAGCAGGATATTATCAACGCCAACAAGCTGCTCGAACCCGACCGTGTCGTCGTTGGCCAGACTCTTTTCATTCCCGGAGGCAAATAACCCATGTCGGCAGCATCATCCAAATCCCGTCTCGGACGGGGACTCGGCGGACTTATCGCCGCGGCCAAGCCGGCCGCCGTTACCGCTTCCACCCCCTCGACCCATCATGAGCCCACGTCAGGCCCGACGGCAGTTCCGGCGGCCGTAATGGCGACGGGATACCAGGAGATTGCCATCCATTTGATCGAGCCGAGCCCCTATCAGGCGCGACGGGAAATTCCGCCGGAGCAACTCCATGAGCTGGCGGAGAGTATTCGTGCCGAAGGACTGCTGCAGCCGGTGGTGGTCAGGAAGCAGGGTGATAAATTTCAGCTCATCGCGGGGGAGCGTCGTTGGCGCGCCTTCCAGCAATTGAAAATCAAGGCGATCCCCGCCCGGATCGTGGAAGCCAGCAATGCCTCTTCCGCTGCCCTGGGCCTGATCGAGAATTTGCAGCGCGAGGGCCTTAACGCCATTGAAGAGGCGCATGGCTACGCCAGCCTGATTCGCGATTTCGACCTCACGCAGGAAACTGCGGCGGAACGCGTCGGCAAAGGCCGCGCGAGTGTGGCGAATACGCTGCGCTTGTTGTCGCTGGATGTTGAATTGCAGGGATATCTCGCCAAGAATCTTCTTACGGTCGGGCACGCCAAAGTGCTCCTTGGAGTTGAAGATGTTGCGCAACGATCGCTGTTAGCTCGCCGAATTATCGAGGAGGGCCTGAGCGTGCGTGCGACCGAAAAGGTGACACAGGTGGCCAAAACGGAACGTGGGCCGGTTACTGGGCGCGCGCCCAAGCCGGGCGTTTCCGCCAAGGACGCGGCGACCGTTTCGGGCATCGAGCGAAAATTGACCTCCCATCTGGGCGCCCGTGTCGCTCTCCTGCATTCGTCCAAAAAGGGTCGCATCGTCATCGAGTACCGCGGGAATGAGGATTTGCAGCGCCTGTTGGACAAGTTGGGGGTTGAAGCCTGAACGCCGGTTAATTCGGCGCGGCGCCGGAGCGTGTTTCAGGCGGGCGGATTGGGCTGTTCGGTACAGCCGGGTTGACAACCGCTATTCTCACCTGCACTTCTGAACCCTTTCCATTCACATGAGCATCCTCCTGGGAATCCTGACCTTCATCCTCATCCTCGTTTCGTTGTTCCTCATCCTGGTGGTGCTGGCGCAGAAATCAAAAGACGGTGGCATGGGCGCCGCTCTGGGCGGCGGGGCAGCTGAAGCGGCGTTTGGCGCTGATACCAGCAATGTGCTCAGCAAGTCCACGATCTACGCGTCCGTGATCTTTTTCATTCTGGCGTTCGTTCTTTACTTGGGCCGGATCTATGAACGGAAGCACGCGGATGTCGCCGCGGGCAATGCTCTTCCGACGATTGCCGTCCCCGCGACGCCGGCTCCCGTGGCTGCTCCCGCCGCGGCGGATGCGCCCGCGGTCAAACTGCCTGCCACGGCGCCAGCCGCTGCCGCTCCCACTCCGCCGGCGCCGGCGCCGGCAGCCGGGGCAAAAGCACCCTGACCCCATGCGCGGGTGGAGAAATTTCGGGCCCGCCACTTTTTGGCGGGCTTTTTTTGTACTTTGCGTTTCATGCGCCCTGGCTCGCGCCGGGGCGCCGGTGCGCCCGCCAGAGCTCGCGCAAGCCGCCAAACCCGGCGCCGCCGAAGCTCAGCGCATCCTGGAGCAATTTCGTCGCTCGGGAATTCGTGGACAGTACTTTCTCCAATTTGAGCTCCGCACTTTACCGCGCCGGGGTCCGGAAGCGGTATACTCCGGTCAATGGTGGGGCGGCCGCAACGAGCGCGGCGCGATTACCCGCGTTGAACTCGTCGACGGTTCGGGTGTGCCCCGCCGGTTTCTCGTCCAAAACGGCGAACGGCCAGCCCTGTGGCGTTTCGTGGGTGGCGTCGTGCAGCAGGTGGGCGTGGCGGCTTCGTTCGAACCTCTGATCCCCGGGGTGGAGATCACCGCCTTTGATGTTCAGATGCCTTATCTTTATTGGCCGGATGCCACTTTGGAGCGGTTGGAGCGGATCCGTGGGCGACCCGCTTACGCGTATGGCTTTCGCGCCCCGTCTGATGTCGCCCAGCAAAATCCCGATCTTGGCGCCGCCCGTGCTTTCCTCGACACGCAGTATAATGCCTTGATGCAAACGGAGCTCGTGAGCGCGAAAGGACGGGTGTTGAAGACCATGACTCTGATTGACCTGAAGAAAATCGTCGATCCCCAGAAGGGTGGTGAACAGTGGATTCCGAAGTCCTTCGACCTGCGTAATGAGACCACCCGCGACAAAACCCGCTTTGTCGTCAGCGCCGCCGCGCTGGATCAGGAATTTCCGGCCGCGGTGTTCGAGCCGGCCAGCCTGAGCCAGCCGGCCCGTCCCGCTCCGCAGGACCGGCTGGTCCGCATTCCATGACGCGGGCGGGGCCGCCCAAGGCGGTGGTTTTCGATTTGGATGGGACCCTTATCGACAGTCTCCCCGTCGTATTACGCGCGATCGCATTCGCGCTCGAGCCTTATGGATCGCGCCCCACGGCTGAGATTTTCGGCCACCTGGGAGGCCCTCCGGAACGGTTCCTTCTTACTTTGCTCTCCGACCCCAAGGATCTGCCGGACGCATTGGACCGGATGCTCCGGTTTCACGGCGAGCACTGGAACACGATCCAGCCCTTCGACGGCGTCCGTGGCTTTCTCGAGCAACTTCGGGCCGCCGAGGTGGCAATGGCGATCTGGACGGGACGGGACCGCGACTCCACTGGCCGGTTAATGAGCCAATTGGGACTTACGCCGTTCTTCGCTACCGTGCTGTGCGGCGACGATTTGGCGACGCACAAACCCGATCCCGAAGGCTTGCGCGAAATAATGCGACGGCTGCGCGTCACGGCCAACGAGACGGTCTTCGTCGGCGATGCGGATGTTGATGTGTTCGGCGGGGTGGCGTGTGGTGTGGATACGATTCTGATTCGACACGAGCGAATGATTGCGGACGCGACGCTCGGCCAATCCTGGCAGCATGTTGCGACCCCCCATGAAGCCTTGGAACTCGTGCGACGTTGCTTGAAACGCGTGGAACCAGCGTAATGCGGGCCTGGAGTTTTGGTCTGATCCCTCTTCGCTGCGGCTGCGGCGAAGGAGCGGCACGAGTGGGATCGGCAACGACTGCGCCCTGGGTCGGCTCTCTCCAACGCAGCCACTTCGCCTTCCCTCAACTTATGCGGCATTGATCATCAGTTTGCCTCACGAGCCAGCAGGAGTATTTTGGGATTATGCCGGTCGACTTCAAAGATTACTACACCGTCTTGGGTGTGCCACGCGAAGCGAGTGAAGACGTCATCAAAAAAGCATTTCGCAAACTCGCCCGGCAGTACCATCCGGATATTGCGAAGGACAAGAAAAACGCGGAGGAGAAGTTCAAGGAGATCAATGAAGCGAACGAGGTTTTGAGCGATCCGGCGAAGCGGCGAAAATACGATGAACTGGGCGCGAACTGGCAGACGGACGGACATGGCCCGCCGCCCGGCGCGCAACCTCGGGGATGGTCGGCCGCCCATGGTCGCGAGGATCAAGAAGTGCACTTTGGCGGCACGGGCTTTAGCGATTTTTTCGAGCAGTTTTTCGGCGGCGGCCAGCGAGGAACCAATTACGACGATCTCTTCCGTCAGGCTCAGCGGGGGCATCGCGCGGGGGACAACCCCGAGTACGCGGAACCGGGCGTCGAGGTGGAAGGCGACATTTTAGTGACGCTGGATGAAGTCATGCACGGCTCGCTTCGCACGATCTCGTTGCGGCGCGTTGATCCGCGCACCGGAGAGGCGGCAAGCGAAACGTTCCAAGTGCGGATTCCGCCCGGGGCCCAGGAGGGGCGGCGAATTCGCGTGCCCGGCAAGGGCGGCGCGGGCCGGGGCGGCGCCCCAGCCGGAAACCTTTATCTTCGCGTCCGGCTGGCGGCCCATCCGGATTTTCGCTGCCAGCAAGCGGATTTGTATCATGACCTCGAGCTCGCGCCGTGGGAAGCAGTGCTCGGGGCGCAAGTGGTCGTGCCCACTCCGACCGGAAGCGTCAAAGTGCGGATTCCGCCGGGCACCAACAACGGTCACCAACTCCGGGTTCGAGGGCAGGGTTTGCCCACCGGCGCCGACGGAGCGCGCGGTGATCTCTACGTGGTTGTGACAGTACAAATGCCGGCCGCATTGACGGCGGAGGAACGCGCTTTGTGGGAAAAACTCAGCCAGACGTCGCGATTCAATCCGCGCGCCCTTTGAACGCCTCGCATGAATACGATCCAGATCGATGCCCGGGGACTGATTGTCGCGTGTCCCAACTGCGGCCAGCGTAACCGCCTGCCTTACCAGCGGCTCGCGGAGCGGCCGCGATGTCCGAAATGCCGGGCGGAATTGAGCGCGCCCGGTGTCCCCATCGATATTGAAGACGATGTTGCTTTCGGCGAACTGACAGCGCGCAGCACGCTGCCCGTGCTGATCGACTTTTGGGTGCCGTGGTGCGGTCCGTGTAAAATGGTCGCGCCGGAAGTCGCGAAAATCGCGGCCGAAGGTGCGGGACGCTGGCTGGTCGCCAAGGTTAACACCGAGGAGCTGCCCGTGCTGGCGCAGCGGTTCCGGGTGAGTTCCATCCCTCTTTTTATGCTATTCCAATCCGGCGCTGAAGTGGCGCGTCAGCCCGGCGCGTTGCCGGCGGCTGCCCTGCGTCAATTCATCCAGCAGCGATCCGGCTAAATCGCTCCCGCGCGGCGAGGAGCCAACCCAGGATTAGACCATGAACTCAGACCTTGAATACTCGCTTGGGGCCCTTGAGCGGTTCGCCCTCCAGCCGGCTGCGGTCTACAGCATCGATGCCGCAGCGCATGCTGCCGGGGTGCCACGCCATCTGATCCTCGTGTGCTGCAAGCACGGGCTGCTCTCACCGCAAATGGATCCGGTGTATGGTGGTTATTATTTTGCGGAGGGCGACCTCCGAAGGCTGGAGCGGATCCGCTACCTTCAGTTTGATTGCGGGATCAATCTCACCGGGATCAAAATTATTTTTGGACTGATGGATGAAGCTGATCGTTTGCAGGCGCGACTGACGGACTCCTGACCCCCTTCATTTTGAGGCGGAGCGGTGCAGACAGGGTGCAAGCAGAAGAGCCCGGTCGTACGCAGGGGCTTTTTAATGGACAGAACAACCGCTCGTGCCCAAATGCTCTCTCGCTTCGTTGAATTTTGGCGGCCGCCGCCAAAAGAACGCCCGGCGAAACGGCAGTTTCATTAGTTCCAGCCCCGAGCGGTCCAAACCTCCTTCTGCATCGCAAACCGAACACCATGAAATCAAACCACCCCATCTTGCTTCTGATTGGTTGCCTCCTCGGCGCCTCAGTGGCGACCCCGGCCGGTCACGCGGCCGAAACCGCTGCTGCGCAAAAAACTGCGGACAGCGGCGTCATCACCGGACGCATCCAAAATGCGGTAATCGGCCGATACCTGAATAAGGCGCGCGTTTCGGTCAAAGGGACGGACATCGTCGGATTCACCGATGACTTCGGCGCGTATCGCCTTCCCGCCGTTCCCGCGGGCGCGATCGTGCTGGAGGTTTATTACACCGGCTTGGACGCTCAATCGATCACGTTGACTGTGTCGCCGGGGCAGACGGTCGTCCAGGACTTCAGTCTGACCAATCTGGCCCGCTATGGAAACGCCACCGATACGGTTAAACTGACCGCGTTCGTCGTCTCGACCTCCAAGGAAACCGAAGGCGAGGCGCTGGCGACGAACGAGCAGCGATTCTCCGCCAATATCAAAAATGTGGTGTCGACCGATTCTTTCGGCGATATTCAGGAGGGAAATCTCGGGGAATTTATCAAGTTTTTGCCTGGCGTGGCGGTCAATTACGGCGACGCCGAGGCGCTTTCGATCTCCCTGCGCGGATTTTCGCCCAACCTGACGGGAATAACGACGGACGGCGCCCAGACTTCGAACGCGAACTACACCGGTTCCTCCCGCGCGCCGTATCTCTCCCAAACTTCCATCAACAACATTTCCCGGGTGGAAGTCTCGAAGGTGCCCACGCCTTCCTCCGCCGCGGACTCCCTGGGCGGGTCAATTAACATGATCAGCAAGAGCGCCTTTGAACGCAGCCGCGCTGAACTCGGGTATCGCGCCTATCTCACCGGCAATTCGCACCGGTTGAAGATCAAGGATCCATATACTTTCGACAACGAAACCTACAAGATCCTGCCGAGCCTCGATTTTGATTATACCCTGCCGATCGGAAAGAACTTCGGCCTCGTCGTGACGGGATTGACGACCAATTTCTACAATGAGCAGCGGATCCACAGCGCCACGTGGACGGCGGCGGGAACGGGCACCGGAGCCAGCATTTCCCTACCGTTTCTTTCCGGGGACCAGATCGTCGATGCCCCGCGCTATACCTGGCGCAAGGCGGCGGGCATCAACGCCGATTGGCGCGTGGCGACGCACGGAGTGCTGTCGGTGGGCTTGGACGTCAGCGACTTTCATTCCCAGGTCGCAAACGTCAGCCGCACGGCCAGCCCCGGGACCACCGGTACCTCCACGATCGCCGGCGGCGTGCCCATGAGTTACTCGCCCACGCAAACGATCGGCGCCACCGGCCGGGCGACGGTGGCCTTGGCCGGAAATTCGACCAATCGCTACGAACGGACCAAGGCGGCAAAACTCCGGTATCGCTTTGACGACGGTAATTGGCGGATCAACACCGGCCTGAGTCGTTCCGCTTCTTCCACCCGCTTCCGCGGAGGTTCGGATGGTTGGTTTTTCGTCAGCTTCGCGGGCGCGCTAAATGTGCCCAATCCCCGGATCACGCTCAGCAATATCTCGCCGTTGGGCGACGGCAATGTGACCACGAAGGTGACGGCGTACGATACCGCCGGAGCAGTGATCGATCTGAACAACATGAGCAACTACCGGATCACCACGGCGACGATCTCACTCCGAGACATCACGGACGACATGGTTTTCGGCGATCTTAACGTTCGCCGCCGACTGGGCTTCCTGAGTTTTCCGGCGGCCGTGCAGGTGGGAGGACAGTACCGCGTGCAAAAGCGCGACAGTCGCATCCCGTCCGTCAGCTACACCTACAACGGCATCAACGGCGATGTGTCCGCCGCTCCGTATCAATATCAGACCTACGTGAATCAGAATTCCGGCTTTGGCGCGCGAGACATTTCCTTTGTCAATGTCGGACGCGCTTCGCGGGCCTACAAAGCGAATCCCAGTCTCTTCTCGCAAACGCCCGCGCAGGTGGTGGCCGGACGCACCTCGGAGATCACCACTTCCGAATATATCCGGGAAGCTGTTACCTCCTATTACGCGCAGGGGGAAATGCAGCTCTTCAAGAACCGGCTCAAAGTGCTGGGGGGCGTGCGTTTTGAAAAAACCCAGGGCGACGGCGAGGGACCGCTCTTCGATCCCGGCGCGGCTTTCCAGCGCAACGCCAACGGCACGTTTGCGCGAAATGCCCAGGGCCAGCAGATCCGTCTGGCCCAGGCCGGAGCCGCGGGTTCGATTGAGGAACTGGCGTTGACGCGCAAGGAGCGGGGCAACAAGTCGAGCGGACTCTACGACGGCTTCTTTCCCAGCCTGCACCTTACTTACAACTTTACCGAAAAGTTTTTGGGCCGGCTCGCTTATGCGAAAACCTACGGCCGGCCGAATTTCAACGAGATCATTCCCAACGTGGTCATCAGCGAGCGTCTGCTCGACGAAAACCAACTGGCTGACCCGAGCGTCATTCCCGGTTCGATCAGTCTTCGCAATCCACGGCTGAAGCCATGGTCGGCGGACAATTATGACTTCTCGCTGGAATATTACACCGATCAGGGCGGCCTCTTCACGGCTGGTGTATTCGTAAAGGAGATTCGGGATTTCTTCGCCAACGATGTACGGCGGGTGACCGCCGCGGAGGCCGAGCAGTATGGTTTGGATCCCCGCTATGCCGGCTTTGAAGTGACGACGAAGCGCAACGCAGGAAACGCGCGCGTTTCGGGCGTTGAAGTCAGTGCGCGCCATTCGCTGGCCCGCTTCACGCAGTGGGGCCGCCATTTTTCCGTGTTCTTCAATGCCACCAAACTCCGACTCGAAGGCGACCGCATGGCGGATTTCAGCGGCTTCATTGATAACAGCAGTAGCTGGGGCATCACTTATGCCCGCAATCCCCTGACCGTGATGGCCAAATGGAACTGGCGCGGAGAACAGAAGGGCGTGGCCTTCCCATCCTTTGGGCCTGACGCCTTTAGCTACACCGGCGCCCGCACGCATTTGGACCTGAATCTCGATTATCAATTTGGGAAACGAATGTCTTTCTTCATTAACGCCCGGAATGTCTTCGACGTGCGCAACGTGTCCTTGAACTACGGATCGCAAACCCCGGACTACGCCCGCATTGCGCGTAGCGCGGAATACGGCGTGCAACTGGGGGCGGGCATCAAGGGCACCTTTTAACTGCGCCTTACCTTCCCACCATGAACTCCCCTTCAATGCCTGGTAACCGCCAGAACGCCGGTAATGACTTGGCGGGTCTCGATCCCAAACTGGCGCAGCCCGATCGACGGGATTTTTTGAAGGGCAGCGCAGCTCTCTTATTGGGTGGAGTGCTCGCTTCTTCCACGGAAGCCGCCTCCGATCGATCAGGGCAGTCTTCCTTGATCAAGGAGGAGAACGCCCGGCCGGGAACACGCGACTGGCAACTGAACCGCGTGCGACTGGAAAAGGCCGGCGGCTTCCGGTCGGCGTCGATTGAAGGCTACTGCTCGCGGCAATCCGTGCTGGCCGGACAGTCGCTGGATATCATGGTAAGCGTGCGTCCGGAATCGAAATTCAAAATCGAGATCTTTCGCACCGGGTATTACGGCGGGACTGGGGCGCGTCTCATGACCACCCTTGGGCCGTTTGAGGGCAAAGCGCAGCCCGAACCCCCGGTGGGAGAAATGCGAGTGCGAGCCTGCTCCTGGACGCCGAGCACGACGCTTAAGATTCCCTCAGATTGGCGCAGTGGAGTTTATCTTGGGCGGCTGACCACCTTGCCGGCCGATGCGGGGCTGCCCTACTGGCAAAGCTACATCGTCTTCATCGTGCGCGATACGCGAAAAGCGGATATTCTGCTGCAGTGCAGTGATAATACCTGGCAGGCGTACAACAAATGGCCGGGTGATTTCTCCCTCTACACCGATCCGCGCGGCGCGCAGGCCAGAAACGTAACGGTAAGTTTCGACCGGCCCTACGGGAAAATCGCGCAGATTTTCGAGAATCCCCAATCGGTCGGCAGCGGTGAGTGGCTGTGCTTTGAGTTTCCGCTGGCCTACTGGCTCGAACAACACGGTTACGACGTCACCTATTGTTCCAACAGCGATTGCCTGGAGTCCGGGCAGATCACGCGCTGCAAAACCTTTCTCAGTGTGGCCCACGACGAGTATTGGGACGTGCGGCAATACCACGCGGTGAAGGACTCCATTGCGGCCGGGGTCAATGTGTTGTGGCTTTGTGGCAATTCGGTGTTCGGCGTCAGTCCGTTTTCCCCGTCCGCGGATGGCCGGCCCAATCGCATCATCACCCGCGAAGGGCATTTCGCGGGGCTGACCGATGAGGAAGTGGCGAAAGCGGAAAGGGTTTTCACCAAGGAGTACAAACGCACCGGACCGGACGAGAGCCTGATCATCGGCGCACGGAGCATCATCCCATTCAACGGTGGTGGGGATTGGGTGTGTACGCGCCCGGACCATTGGATTTTCGAAGGCACGGGAATGAAGAAAGGCGACAGCATTCCGGGTCTGGTGGGTTGGGAACATCACGGGGCGCCGGCGAAGATTCCCGGCCTCGAGATAATTGCCGAAGGCACCGTGTGGGCGGGTGGTGTGACACCCGCGCATTGGACCGCCACTATTTTCCCGGGACCCAAGGGAAATTTCGTCTTCAACGCGGCGACCATCTTTTGGGTGCAGGGGCTGTCGTCGCCTCCTGGGCATATGTTGCCTTGGTCCCACTGGAGTCGGCCCAGTGGACCGGACGAACGCGTTCAACGGATTACGGCGAACCTTCTCCGCCGCGCCTTGCAAGGCCCGCGTAACTAGGGGAATGGCCGCGGTCTTTTGGGGGCGGCTACGCGCGTGTCGTGCGATGAGGGTGGCGAGTCGCGCGTTGTGTTCGGCCAGCTCGGCATGAGCGTGCTGCAGCGCGGCCGTTTTCTGCCCCTCCAAATCTTCCGCCTTCACCCCGGGCGGAACCTTGGACGAAGTGATCGTCCAAAGCGTGGGAGGGTTGCGCCGAAGGGCGCGCTTGGAAGTCAATACCCTGTGGGTGCTACGGTCGATCCCGGGCGTAAGCACCGCGGTGCCAGAAGGCGCTTTCCCCCCCGCGCGGATTCTGCACGCTGCGGGCATGGGCCAGCAGCGGAAGCGGATCTATTTCATGGGAATTTGCGGCACTGCCATGGGCAATGCCGCATTGCTCGCGCGAGCCGCGGGATACGATGTGCTGGGCGCGGATACCGGCGTTTATCCGCCCATGAGCACGGTGCTCGGGGAAGCGGGGATCGCGCTCTATGAGGGCTACGATCCCGCCCGCCTGGAGGCTCTCGCGCCGGATCTGGTCGTAATCGGAAACGCCATGTCGCGGGGCAACCCCGAGCTCGAATGGTTGCTCGACACCCGCCACATCGAGTTCACCTCGCTGCCCGCGATGCTGCATGACTTCGTGCTGAAACGCCGGCGCAATCTCGTCATCGCCGGCACGCATGGCAAAACCACCACCACCGCGCTGACCGCGTTCCTGCTAAGAGAAGCGGGGCGTGATCCCGGTTTCCTCATCGGCGGCGCTCCGCAAGACCCGCCCATGGGCAGCCACGTGGGCGCGGCCGCCGACCCTTTTGTCATCGAAGGCGACGAATATGACAGCGCGTTCTTCGACAAACGCAGCAAATTCATCCACTACGCGCCGTACATCGCGGCGATCAACAACCTCGAGTTCGACCACGCGGACATTTTTCGCGACCTCGCGGACGTGCAGCGGACCTTCATCCATTTGAGCCGCATAGTACCCCGGCGGGGATTCATTGTGATCAATGCGGACGATGCCAATCTGCGGGCGCTGGGCCCCATGGGTTGGACGCGGGTGGTGCGCGTGGGG
Source organism: Verrucomicrobiota bacterium (assembly GCA_041192325.1). Lineage (GTDB taxonomy): Bacteria > Verrucomicrobiota > Verrucomicrobiia > Opitutales > Opitutaceae > ER46. The sequence continues at coordinate 4,345 of JBEENF010000005.1, read as the reverse complement.
ATAGCTGACACGGCGGACGCGAGAATCAGCGACTTTGCCGAGTCACCGCGGGGCGCGGAGTTTACGCTGTGGTGGCGCGGCAAATTGTGGGCACGCGTCACCTGGTCACTTTCGGGCCTGTACAACGCCCGCAATGCCGCAATGGCGGCCGTGGTTGCAGGCCTCGCGCTTGATCCGGAAAATCCCGCCAGCTTTCCGCTGGCGGCACTCGCCCGGTTTCGCGGCGTGAAGCGGCGGCAGGAAATCCTCTGGCACTCGCCCCGGCTGACGGTGATCGAGGACTTTGCGCATCATCCCACGGCGCTGGCGGAAGCGTTGCACGCCTTCCGCGCCCGGTTTCCTGATACGCTGATTGCCGCGGTGTTCGAGCCGCGCAGCAACACCGCGCGTACCAAAATACTGCAGGCGGGATTCATGCGGGCGCTGGCGCAGGCCGATTCGGTTTATCTCGGCGCAGTGAATCGCATGGAAAAACTATCGGCCGATGAGCGCTTTGACGCGGAAGCGGTGGCGGAACAACTGGAGGGGCAGGGAATCGACGCGCATCGCGCAGAGACCAACTCCGCTCTTCTGGAGCGACTCAAAGCCAACACGCTTCCGCCTCGGCCCGGAAAACCGACATTGGTCATTTTTTTCACCAACGGCAGTTTCGACGGCATCATCGCCCAATACGTCGCCACGGCGCGCGGTTCAAATTGAACGGGACGCTTCACGGTTCGTCCCGGGTTTTGCCGCTTGCTTCGGGCGCCTACTTGGCCTCTCTCCGGGATTGAGCCCATGAATTTCCCCTCTGCTCGAATCCTGGCGCAACGTCTTGGGCCATGGTTTCCGTTGCTCGTCTTGGTCACGGCGATCCCGCTTCAGGCGGCACGACCCGTGGCGCCCGCTGCCACCACTCCCACGCAAGACCCAATGCTGGCGCGCGCTTTTCCAGCCATTGTACGCATCGAAGCGATCCGCCTGCGGCCGAGTGACGGGCGCTTGACCAAGCAATGGACCGGCGGGAGCGGCGTGATCATTTCACGGGAAGGCCACGTGGTCACCAACTGCCACGTCACGGAAGACGGCGACTATTTCCGCTGTTATCTCTACGACGGTTCGCATGTGGATGCGCAACGGGTGGGCGAGGACGCGCTGACCGACCTCGCCGTCTTGAAACTCGATCTCTCCCAGCGTCCGGCCGGGTCACCTCCGCTGGTCAGCGCCCCATTCGGAGATTCCGACCAGCTGCTGGCCGGCGACGCGGTATTCGCGCTGGGCAGCCCGGGTTTTCTTTCCCAGTCCGTTACGCGGGGCATCGTTTCCAATCCTTCGCTCGTTCTGCCGGAGCAGACGGCCGGCAAGATGTTTCTGCGCGGCGAGGATGTGGGAATGCTGGTGCGCTGGATTCTGCATGATGCGCGGATTTTTGGGGGCAACAGTGGGGGACCCCTCGTCAACTCCCGGGGTGAAATTGTCGGCATCAACGAAATCGGCGTCTTCAATCTCAGTGGCGCCATCCCGGGCAATCTCGCGCGGATAGTGGTCGACAATATTCTCCAACACGGTCGCGTCATCCGTGGCTGGTCGGGGATTACCGTGCAGCCCCGACTCGAGGCGGAGGGTTCGGGGCCGGGCGTGGTGATCGCGGATGTGGCGGTTGATTCGCCGGGGAGCAAAGGCGGCCTGCAGCCAGGCGATCTAATTCTGGCCTGTGATGGCTACGCGATCGAGGGAGGGCAGGAACGTGCGGTCGCTCACTTCAACCGACTCGAGACGAGTCGATTGCCGGGCAACACGTTTACGATTGATTTTCTGCGCGGCGGAAAAAAACAGTCGACCCAGATTATCCTGACGCGCCGCGAACCGGCCCGGGCGGACGACGTGGAATTGAAGTCGTGGGGCGCGGTGGTGCGCGATCTGACTTTGAGCGTGATGCGCGACGAACGTCTGCCCGATGCGCGGGGTGTTTGGCTGGAAAATATTCGGCCAGCCGGCCCGGGCGGCCAGGCTGAACCCACGCTGCGGCGGCAGGATATTCTGGTCGCGGTTGACGGAAAGCCCGTGGGGAGCGTGCAGGAGCTGCGCGAAATCACCGAAACGCTGATTGGGGGTGCGTCGCGGCGAAAGCGGACCGTGCTCGCCAGCATTCGCCGGGATGGCGCCTTATTGAGCTCGGTGGTCGAACTCCAGGAAAGCAGCGAGCGCAATCCGCCGCAGCTGGCGCGCAAGGCCTGGCTGGGCGCCTCCTCTCAACCGTTAACGTCAAAGCTTGCTGCCCAGCTTTCAATCAAGGCCGAAGGCGGCGCCCGCCTGACGCGAATTTATCCGGGCACCAAGGCGGAGCAGGCGGGCTTGAAAGTGGGCGATGTCGTCCTCGCGCTGGACGGGGTCGAAGTGGCGGCGCGGCGCCCCGAGGATACGGACGTGCTGGCGCGGCAAATCCGCCAATACAAATCCGGCGCAACGGCCGTGTTTGCGCTCTGGCGTGAGGGCCAAAAAATGGACCTCAACGTCGTGTTGGAAGAGCAGCCCACCCCGACCGCCGAAATGCCCTGGTGGGAGGACACCATTCTGGAATTTTCCGCCCGCGACATTGCCTTCGACGACCGGGTGCGGCTGCAGCTTTCGGCCGGTGTGCAAGGGGTGCTGGTGGAGAGCGCCGTTCCCGCGGGATGGGCGGCCTTGGCCGGACTGAAGAGCGACGATGTGATTGAATCGGCGGGTGGGGCGGCCCTCACAAATGTCGCTGCGCTCAAACAGGCGCGGGAATCTGCCGCAGAAAAAGGCGATGCCTGGTGGGTTTTACTCGTGCGACGCCGGGGCCAGAATCTGTTCGTGGAAATTAACCTGAAAACCGTCAAACTAAAGCCATGAAGCGCGCTTGTCTCGTTATTTTTGCGTACTCCGCGGCGCTGCTCCTCGCCGGCTCCGTGACGCGAGCGCTGCCGGTCGTGGGCGTTGAACTCGTCGTTACGCTAAAGGTGAAGATGGGCGATCGGGAAGCACCGCCGAGCGAGCGCCGCATCGAAGTCAACGGCACGGTAATTTCCGCTACCGGATTAACCGTCGTGTCGCTCGCGGAGGTCGATCCGCAAGTCGCCTTCGATGCGATGCGTGCAGGGCAGGGCGGTGGCGGTCGCATTGAACTGGTCGGGGCCGATTTCAAGGAAGTTAAACTGAGGCTGGCGGATGGGTCCGAAGTTCCCGCGCGCTTTGTGCTCAAGGACGCCGATTTGGATCTCGCTTTCATGGCGCCGGATTTGGCGGCGGGAGCCAAGCAACGTGAGTTTCCGTACGTTAACCTTGAGGAAAGCGCGAATGGGGCCGTGCTGGGCAGCTACTTTTACGTGGCGCGAGCGCCGAAGGTTTTGCAGCGCGTTCCGCTGGTGCGTTCGAGTGAAATCATGGGCATGCTCGAGAAGCCGCGGCGGTACTATCTCATGACCGAGCAATCGCTCGGCACGCCGACATTTGATGCGCAGGGGCGCGTGCTCGGGATTACGTTGCAGCATTTCGCGAACGGCCGCCGGTCGGGGTTTGTCGTGCTGCCGGCGGGCGACATAATCGACATCGCCCGGCAGGCCGCGGCCGCTCGGGTGGCGCCCCCGACCGATCTTAGTCGGAGAAAATAGTGCCACAAGTGCGTCGCGCTTGCCGCCTCGCCCCGGATCGGCGCGTTCGAGCTCACGGCGTCACCTGTAATTAATCCGCCCGCGTCGCAAGGTCGCGGCGCGCGGTCGCGCTACTGCGCCTGCTTGGCGAACTTCCGCGTCGAAGGCGTTTCGCCCACCGGCAAAGCAAGCAGGTCGTAATCTTCGAAGCCCGTAATCTTGACCTGCGCGAATTGGCCGACGGGCACGGTCAAGGGCACATAGACCCGGCCGTCGATGTCGGGGGCGTCGGCCTGACCCCGCGCAACGCCTGCCTCTTCGACCAGCACCTTCAGCGTGCGGCCGACGTAGCTGCGGCTCACCTCCGCGGCGATTTCCTTTTGCAGCGCCATAACCCGGCGCCAGCGCGCTTCCTTGGTCTTCGCCGGAAGCTGATCGTTCATTTTCGCCGCGCGGGTGCCTTCTTCCTGCGAATAGCGAAATACTCCGAGCCGCTCAAACTTTGTTGCCCGGATGAACTCGCACAGTTCGTCGACGTCAGCCTCCGTTTCTCCCGGGAAGCCGACGATAAAGGTCGTGCGAATTGCGATGCCCGGAACTCCCGCTCGGATCCGGGAAATCAAGTCGCGGATATAAGCCGAGGAGGTCTCGCGTTGCATCAAACCCAGCATGTGGTCGCTGATATGCTGCAGCGGAATGTCGATGTAACGGGCGACTTTCGGGCATTCGGCGATCGTGCGGATGAGTTCGTC
>JBEENF010000004.1:0-27066 GCA_041192325.1 Verrucomicrobiota bacterium | reverse complement strand
CCGAATGTCCCAACCGCTTTCCCGCGCTGGAGTCTGGTCCGCGACTCCCACCCCGTTCACCCCGAATTACGACCTGGACGTGGCCTCCGTGCCCCGTTTGGTCGACCAACACCTAGCGTTGCGGGTTGCCGGCCTGATGCTGGGCGGAACGTGCGGCGAAGGCGCCTGGATGCGCGATCGCGATCGCGAAAAGCTCACGCGCAGCGTCGTGGCGGCCAACGCGGGCCGGATGAAGATCGCCTTGCAGGTCACCGACAACTCGGTGATCCGCACGCTCGACAACATCGAGCTGGCCGCGGCCTGGGGCGCGCAGTTCGCCGTTGTCGCGCCGCCGTATTTTTTCTTCAACCCCACGCCCCAACGGCTGCTCGCCCACTACCGCGACATCGCCCGACGCAGCCCGCTGCCGGTGGGTTTCTACGATCGCGGCGCACATAGTCCGTTTTCGCCGCCCACCGCCTGCCTGCTCGAGCTCTGCGCTGAACCGAACATTGTGATGGTGAAAGACAGTTCAACGAACGCCGAGCGGCGCGACTTGTATCTGAAAGCCCGCGCCAGCCGGCCGGGCTTGGTGCTGCTGAACGGCGACGAATTTGCCTGTCCCGCCTATCTGGCCGCCGGGTACAACGGACTGTTGCTCGGCGGCGGCATTTTTAACGGCGCGATCGCCAATGCCATCGTCGATGCCAGCTTCGCCGGCGACCACGCCCGCGCCACGGCACTGCAGCAGCGGATGACGGACTTGATGTACCGCGTCTACGGCGGACCGAAAATCGAGTGCTGGATGACCGGCCTAAAGGAGCTGCTGGTGCAAATGGGCGTGTTTTCGCACAATGCCAATTTACTCGGATACCCGCTGACCGACACCTGTCGCGACCAGATCCATGCCGCGGTTTCCGGCGCCGACGGCCTCGGTTATCGCACGGATCTGTTTGGCGCCGCGCGCCTGGCGCCCGCTGCAGTCTAAACGGAAGTCCACCCCCTTCAGAGCCGGGGCGAACGTTCGCCCCATTCCCAACCGCTGCTGCCATGAATCGTCTATTCACGCTCCTTGGCCTCGGCCTGCTTTTTTTCCCGGCGCTCGCCCCGCGCGCCGGAGCCAGTCAGGTCAAGTCCCCCGGCCGCGCGGCGACGATCGTCACGTTCGGTGATTCCGTCACGGCGCGACGCGCGCCCACCACCGTCTACTCCACGATCCTCGCGAACGAACTGACGTTTGAAGCACGCGAGGTGACGGTCATCAACGCCGGGATCGGCGGGAATACCACGAAGAACGCGACGGCCCGCTTCGAAAAGGACGTGCTGTCCGCGAAGCCCGACGTCGTCGTATTGATGTTTGGCATTAACGACTCCGCGATGGATGTCTGGAAAAATCCTGCCCCCACGGGACCCCGCGTCTCGTTGCCCGACTACCGTCAGAACCTTACCGACATGGTGCAGCAGTTGAAACAGCGGCATTGCCGCGTGGTGCTCATGACGCCCAATCCCATTTACTGGGCCGAACGCACCCGCGAGCGGTACGCCAAGCCCCCTTACGTCGGCGAGGATGTCGATGGTTTTAATCTTTTCCTGCGCGACTACGCGGAGGCCGTGCGCGAGATCGCCCAGGCGGAAAAAGTGGGCTTGGTGGATGTCTATGCCGCGTTCAAAGCCGCGGAGTCGGTCGGCAATCGCCGGCCCGGCGCGCTGGCCCGCGATGGCATGCACCCGGACGACGAGGGCCATCGGATCATGGCCGAATTGCTCATCACGCATTTGACGACGGCGGACCGCCGCTTCGCGCGCAAGCCATTCACCGCGTGGACGCGTAGCGGGGACGTGGTCACGATGCATCCCCGCGCCACGAACATCACCCACGACGCGGCGGGTCCGGCCGTGCTCGGTCCAGCGCTGGTCAAATTGGGCGATGGCGCCGTGATGTCGGTTTATTCGACGCCCACGAGCTACGCCGGCAAGCCGGGTGAGTGTTACATCGCCGGCCGGATCACGCGTGATGGCGGCCGTACATGGGAACCCGAACGCGAACTCACGCGTTTGCCGCAAGGCCGCTCCGCCCACCCCACCGTCTGCCGCGCCCGCGACGGCACGCTGCACCTGGTGTTCCTGGGGTATCAGCAGCACGCGTGGGACAAGGCTACGGGCAATCCGACGAGCCAAACCCGCAGCGACCTGTGGACGGCGCGCAGCACGGATGGTGGCGCCACCTGGACCGCACCCCTCATGGTTTTTCAAGGCTACACCGGCAGCACCAACGGCATCGCGGAAACGCACGACGGCGCGTTGGTCGCGGCCTTTTCGCATTACGTGGCGAACCCAGGGCGGCTGGTTTCGCGCGCGGTGGTCTCCCGCGATGGCGGAAAATCCTGGCAGGTGAGCAACGCCCTCGACATTGGCGGCGCCGGCGACCACGAAGGCGCGCTCGAACCCTGTGTCATCGAGCTCAAGGATAAACGCCTCTGGATGCTGATCCGCACCTCGCGGAAATTTTTCTGGGAGTCCTTTTCGACCGACGGCGGGCTCACGTGGTGGGCGGCGCAGGCGACGAAAATGGACAGCAGCCATTCTCCGGGCCACCTCACGCGGCTCAGCGATGGGCGGCTCGCGCTGGTTTTCAACCCGAGCGCGACGCAACGCCGCGAACTGCACGTCGCCCTTTCCAGCGATGAGGGCCGGACGTGGAGCCCTTCGCTGACGGTGGCAAAGGGCTACGCCAGCTATGGCTTCGTGATGGAGAACCAGCCCGGTGAGCTTTGGGTGGGATTCATCGATGCCCACGGCGGCTGGGGCACGAAACCCCGCGCGCGACATTTGAAGATTGCCGTCGAAGATGTTCTGGCCGCGGGAAAACCCGCCGCCGCGAAATCGAGTCTTTGAACTGGCGGCTCGAATGGAATGCGTTGACTGAATTCATCCCGCCCTTGCGCTTCGCTCACCGCCCTTCGTTCCTGTGATTCCTCCAACTGTACGAATTTCATGAGTGACTCCCCTCTTCCCTACACTGACACGAAGCCGCAGGGCTCGGCGGATTTCTACTTCGCGGTGAATGCGACCTTTCGCTTCCTCTTGCGCCGCGTGGGCCCGGATGGCTGGCGCCGTTATCTGGCGGACATGGGGCGCGGTTACTTCGCGCCGGTCAACCGCCAGTGGGAGCAAGGCGGCCTGCCCGCCATCGCGCGTTACTGGCGAGCCTTCTTCGCCGCGGAACCCGGCTCGAACGTCGAGGTGGTGGAGCATTCCGATCGCGTGGAAGTCCACGTGCGCGAGTGTCCGGCGATCAAACACCTCCGCGCGGGTAAGCGGGAGATCGTCGGAGCATACTGCCAGCACTGTTATTACTCGGGTCAGGCCCGCGCGGAAGCCGCAGGCTTCACGATGCGGTTGAGCGGGGGCAACGGCTCCTGCCGGCACACCTTCGCCTCGCCCGCCGCCGCGCTGGCGCCGCAAAACCTGCAAGACATCGCGGAGGCCCGCTCATGATCGGCTGTTACGACTTCTGTGGACATTACGAGTGGACTTTTGACTGGCTGGAACGCGAGGGCGGCCATCCGCTGGTGCGCGCCTACTGGGACGAAGCCATCCACCGCGATTCCCAAATCCACGCGCGGGAATTGATCCTGCGCGACGGCTTCGCTGGCATGGCAAAATACTGGGGCCACACGCTCACCGAGGAATCACCGGAACTCGGCTTCACGATCACCCCGGCTCCCGAAGTATTTCGCTTCGACATGCAGCACTGTCCCTCGAAGGGCTTCCTCATGCGCAACGGTCTCGACCAGTATCGGGATTATTGTGACCACTGCGTGGGCTGGATCGGGCCGCTGCTGCGCGACGCGGGATTCGTGGTCGATCACGAACACAACCACTGTGGCCAGTGCTGGTGGGAGCTCCGCAAGGCGGATTCGCCCGCAGCGCCATCCGCGCCGGGCGCGCTCTCGCGCACGGACGCGCGCTTGCTCCACAACTGGGAAGGCCCGGGTGCGCATATCGACCGCTACAGCCGCGCCACCGATCCCGACGACAAGACTGCGCTGCCCGGGAAGTGAGCGAGTTGCCTTGCGCGGCTCCGGTCCACGAGCCGGCGCGCGCCGGGATCAGGCGGTCGCGTAGCAGCGCACTTCGTAAATCCGCGCCGTGTCCACGCCGTTCGTCGCGGTAACCTTCAGGCGGACGGAACTCGCAACCACTGGCTTGAAAGTGTGCCGGTTGATCCGCTGATAGTTGCCCGTCACGCGGACAAGCGTGGTTTCCTTTCCCTGCGGATCGCGCGCGACGATTTCATAGTCCTTCACCGTTTCCGGCTGAACCCCGCGGATGGATTTCTTGTGATAAGCATCTTGGGAAGTGAGCGTGAGTATCCTCTGAAAACCGGTGTCGAAGGTAACCTGAAGGTGGCCGATGCTCTGCGGCTGGTCCCACGCGAGTTGCAACCACGCCGCGCCGCCCGCGGAAATTTTTCCCGCCCAGCAGTGCTCGAATTTTCCGGGCCGGTCGCGGGTAACCCCGTTGAGCACGGCGACCGCCCGTGAACCTTCGTCCTCCGACGACGCCGTAATCCGCGCCTGGCGGGCGAGATCGTTCGGATCCGCGTTGCAGCAGTGTTTGATCGTCTGGTCATCGCGCAGCAATCGCTGCTGGAGTTCACCCAATCGCGCAGGATTGGCCGCCAGTTCGCGCGGTGAAAGCCCGTGTCTGGCCGCAAGCGCGGCCGCTGTTCCGGCTGCCTGACCGATCACGGCGCAGGTTGCCATGACGCGGGTTGAGGTGAAGGCCACGTGCGAGGCGCTGATGTTGCGGCCGGCCATCATCAAATTGCCCACCTTTCGGCTGTACAACGAACGCAGGGGAATATTGTACACTTCAGGAATATAGATTTGCACGGCAGGCTTGAGCTCGACGGCGTCGAAGCCGCCCGGCGGATGGTCGTCCATCGGCCAGCCGCCGATCGCCACTGCATCCGCAAAATCCCCATTGGCGCCGAGCAAGTCGCCTTGCGTCAGGATGTGATCGCCCACCACGCGCCGCGCCTCGCGTTTGCCGGGAATCATCCCGACCCAGTCGAGGCCCCAGTTTTCGCTCGTCGGCTGATCGCCGGAATTTTTGATGTAATCCCAGACGCCCATTACGATTGAAAGGAGTTCGAAGCGAATGCGCTCGTTGTCGCGAATCGTGTCGAGCTTGCCGCCCCATTCGATCCACCAGTAGCCATACTCCCACGAGGTCACGGGCCGCAGGCGCAGATCCTCCTTGAATACCTGCCGCGCCCACTTCGGTGGCGTGAACGGCACGGGTTTGCCGTAGTTTCGCGCGGTGAAAAGGATGGTGGAGCCCAGCGTTTGCCGGTCCTCCTGCGGCTGGGCCAGCGTTTCGTTAAATTCGCTCTGCGCCTCCCTGCCCCAGCGGAGATCGGCGCCGGCTTCGAGCGCCAGCCGGCTGTCGCCGGTCGCATCAATGAAAGTGTGGGCCTTCACGTTATACAGATGCTCGGTCTTGTCGCACCGCACCATGACTTCCTGAATGCGGCCGGCGGCGGTTTTGGCCGCGAACAATGGGCTGTCCAAGAGCAGCGTGAGATTCGCCTCACTTTTGCACTTGTCGTAAAGCAGAAGATCCCAGAGCTCCCAACTGCGGTGCGGATTGTTCACGGCGTCGTCAAGCCGCAGCTCTTCGATCAATCCGCTGTCGCGCCAGCCGGGGCGATGACCCGACTCGTCCGCGCCCACCATGTGCATTTTAACTTCGCTGCTGGCGTTGCCGCCGAGCCGCGAGCGGTCCTGACAAAGCACGACTTTGGCCCCATTGCGCGCGGCCGAGATCGCGGCGCACACGCCGGCCATGCCGCCACCAGCGACAAAGACGTCACACGCCAGATTCACCAAGCGCATGTTCGGTTCCGGCCGAAAATTGCCGGGCTCGGCCGCCGGCGGGGCGATGGTATCGAAGGCGCGGGCGATGTCCTGGTGACCCTCCGTCGTCAGCGTGGCCGCGCCGAGCTCGTTGACCTTCACCATCACGGAATAACCGGTCATGCCACCGGCGAGGGAGAGAAAATGTCTTCGGTTCATGGGCGCGAGGGAGGAAATGCTGGTCTGGAGGTAACAGCTGACCACACCAGCGCCGCGGCGGTACCGGAATGGCAAATCACTGGTAACATGGCTTGCCCAAAGCCAGCAGCCCCGCGTTTGTCGTGCCCACGGTTAAACGAGCCGCCGCGTTGTGGCCCCGGCGTAAAACTTGGGGAAGATCAAATTCGGCTCCGACGCCAGTGCCCCCTGGCTGACCAGCTTGAGCATGAGGCGGGAGAGCCGGTGCGGGTAGGTGTCGGCCTCGATTTGGTAGTGGGATATCGGCGGACTGACCGTCTCCAGCACATGATCCTGATCACGGGCAATCAACGAGACGGTGTCAGGCACCGACAGGCCGCGCTTGAGCAAATAAATGATCACAATGAAGACGTGCTCGGGTTTCGCGACCAGCAGGGCCGTCGGCGGAGTGTCTTTAAACAGACGGTCGAGCCGGGCGCCGATGTCCTGCGCCGACCCATTGTGCCGCACAATCGTCGCGCGCGCGTTGCCATAACTGGACCGTTGTTCGAGCGCTTCGAGGAAGCCCTGCTCGCTGGCGAGATCTCCCGCCACGCCCGAATCCGGCACCACCAGCGCGAGTTGGCGGTGCCCCAAACCAAGAAACGTGCCCGCCGCATGCCGGCAGACGGAACGCTGGTCGATGTCGAGTGAAGGCAATTTTACCTCCGGATGGCACGAGCCCAACACCAAGGCGGGCACGGAGTGCGCGGAAAACCATTCCTGCAGCGACTTACTCACGGACAACAAGACACAACAAAGCACGCGGTTCTGCCGGAGAAATTCTTCGACCCTGCGCTGCTGCCCGCGGGCGTTGCCCGGCGGGCAAACGAGAATCTCTGTCGCAAAGCCGTGTTCCGTCAGGTGAGCCCGCATCTCACTGATGCCTTGGTAAACCACAAAATGCATCTGCGAGACGACCTGCGCGGTAACGAGCACGATCAGCCGGCATTCCCAAACGGACGTGCGCGCACAGGGCGAAAGCAGCCGGTTGCGGCGGCCTTGCCGGATGTCGATCACGCCCTCCCTCGCCAGGAGATGCAGCGCCCGCCGAATCGTGGGCCGGCTGACCTGCAGCATCTCGCAGAAGCGGCGTTCGCTCGGAAGCAATTCGTTCCACGTGCCGTCGAAAATCCCCTTGCGAATCGTGTCCGCAGCCTGCGCTGAAAGCGAAAGGCGCTTCGGGAGCGTCAGAGAGGGGTGCAAGCTGCTCATGCCTCGGGACGGTGATACCGCGGTGTCCGCGCCAATCCTTGGTCACGTGGACGACCTCCTTCGGCTTGGATGCTGCTGTAATGCGCGACCCGCAGCTTCTTTTCCCAAGGAGCGTCGGCCTGGATGAGCACCTCACCCGTGCGCATGGGCGGATTCATCGTCAGCGTGACCCCGTCGGCGGCCTGAATGGATTTGTGATCGATGAAGAGCTGTTTGCGGTTGCCCACCTCAAGGCTCGAGTCCGGCGCCGGGAGCGCGAGCCCGACGGCGGCGACCGCGGCCCTGACGGCCGGACCGGAAGACATCAGGACAGCGGCCAGTGTAAACACGGGAACGAGGGGCGTTTTCATGGGGACCGGGTTTCTCGAGTAGGGCCGAGACGCCGGGGCCGGCAATCTTGTACGTCGGCGCGCTACTGGGAAAATGATGTGACCAGAGCAATGTCTTTGAATCACCGCCTTTCTCGCTTATTGACCCTATCAAGCCCCGTCTCAAGTCGCGCTGCCCAAGCTTGGCGCCATGCGCTTTGCCAGCCCAATCAGCCGTAGCCTTACCCCCATTAAATCATGCTTTCTACAAATTCCCTTCACGTTATTCTCGCTCCTGTCGCGGTCGCCTTCGGGTCTTTCAGCCGACTCCGCAAAACTAATTGCTGGTTTCAGGCGCTGGTTTCCAGCGCGGCACTCTCTCTTGTTCCGCTCCAGGCCCAAACGGCCCACACCGGCTCAATCGAAGGCCGGGTGATGAGTGGGTCGAGCGGCGCTTACATCGGCAATGTGCGCGTGGCCGCGGAAGGCACCACCCGCGAAACGGTGACCGACGCCAATGGTTCCTACCGTCTGACCGGCCTGCCTGTCGGCAGCGTTCGCGTGAGCGCCTCCTATGTCGGTCTGGAGAGCCGCACGGAGGCCGTCACGGTCGCCGGCGGGCGCACGGCCGAATTGAATTTCGAGCTCTCCCGCAGCGGAGCGCCGGCCGCGACGCCAGGCAAGGACGTGCTCAAAATGGCGGAGTTCACTGTCATCGAAGAGCGCGAGACGAGCGCCCAGGCGCTCGCCCTCAACCAGCAACGGCAATCGCCGAACATCAAGAACGTGGTCGCGAGTGAAGAGTATCCCACCGGCAGCGACGACAACATCGCTGATTTCATCCGCTTCATTCCCGGTGTTTCCATCGTCTACTCCGGTCGCGCCGGCATTGACGCGTCGGTGCGCGGCATGCCCTCGGACACCTCCGGCATCACAATGGACGGCGTCGAATTATCGGGGGCATTCACGGGCAACACCCGCACGGTCAGTCTGCTGGCAGTGCCGACCACCAATATCGCCACCATTGAAATCACCAAGGTGCCCACGCCCGACATGCCCGCGCACGGCTTGGGCGGCTCGATGAACATCACCACCAAAAGCGGATTCGAACGCACCAAGCCCCTGTTTAAGTACAATGTCTTTAGCGCCTTCGATCCGCAGTACGGGGTTAGCCTCAGCGACCGCAAAGGACCCCATCGCTCGATGGACTCGCCGTCCATCCGACCCTCTTTCGAGCTCAGCTACCTGCTGCCGGTAAACAAATCCGTGGCCGTTTCGCTGTCGGCGGCCAACAAGCTGAACTACAATACCAATCCTGCGGACGCGAACGCCACTTGGGATCTCGTCCAAGGTTTACCCACCTCGACCACCCCGCGAAACACCCAAGTCCAGCTGGTCACAGTCCGCTCCGGCCAAGCCGGTGTCGACTGGAAGCTGGGTGACAAAAACATCTTCAAGGCCAGCGTTTCCTACCGCACGCGCAACGCCGATCAGGGCAATAATGGTCTCGCCCTCACTTATGGCGCCGGCGCCACCGGCAATGCGAATCTCGTCCAGGGCGCCACCACGGGCGTCGGTTCGCTCGGCCAGAGCTTCTCCTGGCAAAACCTGATCAGCCACACCACTCACGCGCTGCTAAAGTACACCCACTTGGGTGACACCTGGAAAATCGATGCGAGCGGCAGCTATTCCTACTCGAGCTTTTATTTCATGCCGGACTACAATATCGGGTACTTCGGCGGCGCCTCGGTGACAATTCCGAACGTCGTCATCCGCGCCGAAGGAATGAATGGGGCCGCCACCCGGGCGCTTGAGCTGCAACCCTTCAACGTCACGGTCCGCGACCGGGCGGGCAACGCGGTCTCGCCGCATGACGGGCGCCTCTACTCGATCAACTCGGCGACCTCCTCCGAAACGGGCAATCGGGTCGACAAGACCCAGTTCAAGCTGGATTTGAAGCGTGAGCTCAGGATGGCGGTTCCGATTACGATCCAGACCGGCGGCACCGTCGTGCAAGAGACCCAGAAACTTTGGAATTTCGGGAAGACCTACAATTTCCGTCCCACCGCCACCGCCGCCGAACGCATCGCCGGCAATTACGACCTGATCGACACGGCTTATTCCGCGACACTTGAACCCTTGTTGGGCAGCAAAGTGCAATGGGTCAGCCCGACCAAACTCTTCGAGCTGTCCAAGGCGCGGCCCGATTATTTCGTGCTCAACGAGGCAGCGGCGCACCAGACGCGGGTGAACGCCTCGAAGAAGCTCGAGGAGACGATCTCGGCCGCCTATTTCCGCGCCGACACTCGGCTACTGCAAGGCCGTCTGTGGATGGTGGCAGGGGTCCGCTTCGAGCGGACCGATGACGACGGCAAGGGGCCCTCGGTCAATCCCGCCGCGCAGTTCTTGAAGAACGCCAACGGCACGCTGGCGAAGGACGCCAATGGCCGGTTCATTCCGCTGACGACGAATGCCTTTGACGTGGCCAAGTTGGTCTACACGGAGCGCGGCCTCCGCGGAAAAACCAGCTACGACGATTTCTTCCCCAGCTTCAATTCCAGCTTCAACCTCAAGGATGATCTCGTTCTGCGCTTCGGCTACGCCAAGACCATCGGACGCCCCAACCTCCCGTTTATCATTCCCGGCGCCACCTACTCGACGATCACCGAGACCACCACCAAGCAGACGATCACCGTCGTCAACACCCGGCTGCAACCGTGGAAGGCCAACAACTACGATCTCTCCCTGGAGTCCTACTTGATCAAGGACGGCTTCGGTTCGGTCGGCGTCTTTCAGAAGGATATCACCAATTTCTTCGCCGTCAGAACGTTTCCCGGCACCCCTGAAGTTCTTGAACAGTATGGCGTGATCGCGGCAGCGGGGGACGCCATTGACTACGACATTGTGAGCCGGTTCAACGGCGGTGACGCCCGGGTCCGCGGCATGGAGTTCACTTACCGGCAGGGCCTCACATTCCTGCCGCACTGGGCGCGCGGCTTGCAGGTGTTCGGCAACTTCACCCGCTCTACCCTGGGCGGCTCCACCACAGCGGATTTCACCGGCTTCAATCCCCAGACCCTGAGCTGGGGCGTGAACTTCACCCGGCCGCGCTACGCGGTGAAGTTTTCCAGCACCGAGGGCAAAGAGACGAAGCGCGCGGCCGTGGCTACGAACGCGACCACTCCGGCTGGCTCGTACCAGTGGCAGGGCGCAATCACCCGCTACACGGTCAGCTTTGAATACAGTTTCAACCGCCGCCTCAGCGTCTACGCCTCGCTGGCCGACTTCAACACGCCGGGCGGCTATGTCATAATTCAGAAAGTGTATGCCCCGGGCACCCCGAATAACTTGCGGACGATTCGCGTCACCGAATGGGGTCAGAGCGCGATCATCGGCATCAAAGGCGAATTCTGACCGGCGGTGCGCAGCATCTGCTCCAGCGCATCAGCCGGCGACGCTTCGGCCGGCATGCGTAAACAAGCTGCGGCTCGTATCCCTCTCGACTCTGGGTGAAAGGACCCATCCTCGGTTTAGAACCGTCCCATCAGCCCTGTCAGCCACCCACGACCCGTTCAGATTAAAAATTAGCTCGCCATGAAATTGCCGCTCACGTCCCGCCGCTCCCGCCTCGCCACCTTGCTGCTAACGCTGGTCGCCAGCGCCGCGCCGGCCTTTGCCGTCGAGAGCGCTGGCGTGACCGACATTGGATCGCGACGGGAAGTCTTCGTCGAAGACACGCTGGTCGAGCGACTGGCCGGCAAGGCCGAACTGCGCCTGCAACAGCCCACGCCGCGGGAACTGGTCATCGTACACGATGCCCCGTGGGAAGGGCCCGGCAGCGGCTACCACAGCCTGTTTAAAGACGGTGATCTCTACCGAATGTATTACAAGGCGTGGCAGCGTACGCGCGGCCCCGGCTCGGTCAACACCGACGCCAATCCCCTCCTGTGCTGCTACGCGGAAAGCAACGACGGCATTCACTGGCGCAAACCGCAGCTGGGCTTGCACGAATTCAACGGCTCGAAGGCGAACAACATCGTAATGGTCACGGGCAAGGTCGGGCAGATCGACGCGGATGCGGGACACCCGGCGGTGTTCAAGGATGAGAATCCGAACGCGAGCCCCGACGCGCGCTACAAGGCGATCCTGCGCTCTCGCAACCCGCGCGGCTTGCTCGCTTTCAAATCCGCCGATGCGATCCACTGGTCCCCGCTGACTGACGCGCCCATCATCACGGACGGCGCGTTCGATTCGCAGAATCTGGCCTTTTGGGACGGGGTCCGCGGCGAGTACCGCGCCTACTGGCGTTACTTTCAGCAGGGCGTCAAAATGCAGGATGATCGCAACCCCGCGGGTGTGCGCGCCATCCGCACCGCCACGTCTAAAGACTTCATTCATTGGGAAAACCAGGCGGACTTGAAGTACGTCGATTCGCCCTCCGAGCAACTCTACACGAATCAAATCAAGCCGTACGCGCGGGCGCCCCACGTGCTCATCGGGTTCCCGATGCGCTACACGGATCGGGGCTGGTCCGAGGCCATGCGCGCGTTGCCCAACGCCGACCACCGCACATGGCGCGCCACCAGCAATACCCGGTTAGGCACCGCCCTGTCGGACGCGCTCTTCATGGCGAGCCGCGATGGCGTGACGTTCAAGCGCTGGAGCGACGCCTTTCTTCGCCCCGGCATCGAACGCGACGGCACGTGGAGCTACGGCCAGCAATGCGTGGCCTGGCAGGTGGTCGAAACCAAGTCATCGCTCGAGGGCGCGCCGAACGAACTTTCGATCTACGCGGATGAATTTTACTGGAGCGGAGCGAAGGGCAGCGCGGTGCGGCGCTACACGCTCCGTCTGGATGGCTTCGTCTCCGTCCATGCGCCGATGAGCGGCGGCGAACTCGTCACCAAGCCGCTGCGCTTCACCGGTCGCGAGCTCCACTTGAATTTCGCGACGTCCGCCGCCGGCAGCGTACGGGTGGAAATCCAGGACGCGAGCGGCCGGGCGTTGCCGGGATTTGCGCTCGAAGATTGCCCGCCGCTTTTTGGCGACACCGTCGCGCGCGCGGTCACGTGGCGCGCAGGCGCGAAGGTCAGCGCTCTAGCCAACCAGCCGGTGCGTCCGCGCTTCTCACTTCAGGACGCGGATGTCTACGCCTACCAGTTTATCGAGTAGCGGCGACCCGCACTCGCACTTTAAACTCTGGCGCAGGCCGAGACTTTCTTTCCGCGCCTGATCCCATGACTACACTCTTTCCGCTGCGGCGCGTCTTTCTTCCCCTCCTCATGGTTGCCGGCGTCACGCCGCAACATGCGGCAACGCAAATCCCGGCGGGCATCATCGACCTGGGCTCGCGGCGCGAGCTGTTCGTCGACGAATTCCTCATCGCGCAGAAATCTGGCCTGGAGTTGAGGCTGCATTCGCCGGCGCCGAAGGAGATTGTCATGGTGCGCGACGCTCCATGGGAGGGCAGCGGCAGCGATTTCGAGCGGCTGATCCGCGACGGCGATATCATTCGCATGTATTACATGGCCGCGGAGCTGACGAACGCCGATGCGACCAAAATGCGCTCGGATCCCGGCGGGACGAAGCCCCGCGTGACGTATGCGTGCTACGCCGAGAGCAAGGATGGCATTCACTGGATCAAACCGGAATTGGGGCTCTTCGAGTTTAATGGCTCCAAGCGAAACAACATCGTCTGGGCCCAACCGAAACTCGACAACTTCACGCCGTTCAAGGACGCGAATCCCGCTTGTCCTCTGGCCGAAAAGTACAAAGCCGTGATGGCGGGAACCGGCGGACTCTTTGCCCTGAAATCCGCGGATGGCATCCACTGGTCCTTGTTGAGCGACAAGCCGGTCGTCACGCGGGGAAAATTCGACACCCAGAACAACGCGTTTTGGGATCCGCTGCGGAAACACTATTGGTGTTATATCCGTGATTTTCACGCGCCGGGTGGTGATCGCACGAACAACACCAAAGCAGGCGTGCGCGATATTCAGGTGACAACCTCGACCGATTTCCGGCAGTGGACCGAGCCGCGCAGCCTGCGCTACGGCGACACCCCCGATGAGGCGCTTTACATCAACGTTATCGAGCCTTACCCGCGCGCCCCGCATATTTTCGTCGGTTTCCCGGCCCGCTATGTGGACCGGCCGTTTTCGTCCGCGGCGTTGCGCTCGCTGCCGGATCCCGATCACCGGCGTGGCCGCATGAAATTCTCGCCGCGTTATGGCACGGTGGTCACCGACGGGCTGTTCATGACCAGTCGCGATGGCGAAAACTTCCATCGCTGGACCGAAGCCTTCGTGCGCCCGGGTCCGCAACGTCGGGACAACTGGGTTTATGGCGACGGCTTCGTGGGCCTGGGGTTGTTGGAAACGCCCGCCGAGGACCCGACCGCCGAGGCCGAACTCTCGCTTTATATTCACGAGAATCATTGGAAGCAGCCCAACCGTCTGCGCCGCCACACGCTGCGTCTCGATGGTTTCGTCTCGTTGCACGCGGGTCAAAAGCCGGGCGAGTTCGTCAGCAAGCCACTGACCTTCTCGGGTCGCGCGCTCACGCTGAATTTCGCAACCTCTGCCGCAGGGTCGATCCGAGTGGAACTGCTCGGCGCCGACGGCAAGCCCCTGCCGGGCTACTCGCTGGCCGAATGCGACGAGCTCTTTGGCGATACGATTGGCCGCACCGTGACCTGGGCCGATCGGGAAGACGTCAGCGCGTTCGCGGGACGCCTCATCCAGCTTCGAATGGTTCTGAGCGACGCGGACCTCTACTCCCTCAAATTTCAGTAATTTCCTCCCCAGCCCTCAACCGCCCATGAAATCCCTCTGGCCATCGCTCCGCTTCGGTGTCGTCGCCCCCGCACTTTTCGCCCTCACTCCGGCGCTGCGGGCGCAAACGGCGAACGCAACCGACATCGGTTCGCGGCGGGAACTTTTTGTCGACAGCGCGTTGGTCGAACGGCTGTCGGGCAAGGCGGAATTGCGGCTGCATCGTCCCGTGCCGCAGGAAATGGCCATCGTCCACGATGCGCCGTGGGAAGGGAGCGGCAGCGGCTATCACAGCATCTTCAAGGACGGCGACCGCTACCGGATGTATTACAAGTCCTGGCAAATCGATGCGATGCACGAAGCCGGGAAGACCAAGATCAATTCCCGGCATCCGCTCTTCTGCGCCTACGCCGAGAGCGACGATGGCATCCACTGGCGCAAGCCCAACCTGGGGCTGCACGAGTTCAATGGATCGAAGGCGAACAACATCGTCATGATCAGCGGGGTCATCGGCAAAGTCGACGCCGACGCCGGCCACCCCGCGGTATTCAAGGATGAGAATCCCAATGCCGCCCCGGATGCCCGTTACAAGGCGATCTTCCGCTCGAGCAAGCCCCGCGGTCTGCTCGCGTTCAAGTCGCCGGATGGACTGCATTGGTCGCCCATGGCCGACGCGCCGGTCATTACCGATGGCGCGTTCGATTCCCAGAACCTCGCGTTCTGGGACGGCGCGCGCGGCGAGTATCGGGCGTACTGGCGGTATTTCACGCAGGGCACGCCCGGGACTCCCTATGTCGGTATCCGCGCGATCCGCACGGCCACGTCGAAGGATTTCCTCCATTGGGAAAACCAGGCCGATCTCAGCTATGTCGATTCGCCGTCCGAACACCTGTACACCAACCAGGTAAAACCCTACCACCGCGCGCCGCACCTGCTCATTGGTTTTCCCACCCGTTATCTCGAGCGCGGTCACGAAGGCCAGACCAGCACGGCGAAAGGCGCCGATCGGATCCGCGAATGGTCGCCGTCGCTGCGCGCGCTGCCGGAATTGCGGGAACGCGAACAGCGCGCCGCCGCGAGCGAGCGCTACGGCGCCGCGATCACGGAAGGCCTGCTCATGGCGAGTCGCGACGGCGTTTTCTTCAAACGCTGGAACGAAGGCTTTCTGCCGCCAGGCATCGAGCGCCCGGGCACGTGGCATTACGGCCACCAGTATATCGGCTGGCACGTCGTGGAAACCAAATCGGCGCTCGAAGGGGCGCCCAACGAACTTTCGCTCTACGCCGGGGAAAGCTATTGGACCGATGACAGCAGCGCGCTGCGCCGGTACACCTTGCGCCTCGACGGATTTGTTTCGGCGCGCGCGCCCATGAGCGGGGGCGAACTCCTGACCAAGCCCGTACGTTTCAAGGGCAGTCGTCTCGCGCTCAATTTCGCGACTTCGGCCGCCGGGAGCGTACAGGTGGAAATCCAGGACGTGAACGGAAAACCGATTCCCGGGTTCGCTTTGGAAGACTGTCCACCGGTCTTCGGCGATACGATCGAGCGGGTGGTCACCTGGAATCAGGCGAAGGATCTCAGCGCCATTTCCGGCCAGCCGGTTCGGTTGCGGTTCGTGCTCAAGGACGCGGACGTCTACGCGTACCAGTTCGCCCCGTGAGCAAGCCTGCGATTTCACCACCGACGACGCAACGCAAGGTCGCATAAACAACGTGATGTTCCGCGTTTACAACGAACCAAAGCGAATCCTGTCTACCCTAATGAGCACGGTTCTTTCCGGCTCCGATCGACTGGGTTTTCGAGTCGACCTGTGGGGAAAATAAGCCAACAGCGAAGTTGTCGTTTTCGATGAATTTGCCGCCCTCCCTCCCCCTTCCCTGCGCCGACACGAACCCGCAGGGCGCGGCCAATTTCGTAAAGGCACGCTCATGATCGGCTGTTACGACTTCTGTGGCCATTACGAGTGGACGTTCGACTGGCTGGATCGCGAGGGCGGCCATCCGTTGGTGCGCGATTACTGGGACGAAGCCATTCATCGCGATTCCCAAATCCACGCGCGCGAACTGATCCTGCGCGACGGGTTCGCCGGCATGGAAAAGTATTGGGGACACACGCTCACTGAGGAGTCGCCGAGTCTGGGCTTCACCATCACGGCCACCGCGGACGTGTATCGCACGGACATGCACGACTGTCCGTCGAAGGGTTTCCTCATCCGCAACGGCCTCGCCCAGTATCGGGATTATTGTGACCACTGCATGGGGTGGGTGGGTCCGCTGATGCGCGAGGCGGGATTTGTCATCGACCACGAACACAACCACTGCGGCCAATGCTGGTGGGAGATTCGCAAGGCCGACAATCCCGCGGGCCCGTCCGCTCCGGGCACGCTGGCGAAAGACAAAGACGTTCGCGTCGCTCCGAACTGGCAGCCGCCAGGAGCGCATCTCGATCGCTACCATCGCGCGAGTGATCCCGATGTGAAGTTGCGCGATTCGTCCCCAAACTCCAAGACCTGACCCCGTCCGCTCTGCGTTTGAGCCCGTTACCCAGTGAAGGGCGAACCCGCAGGGCTCCGCTGCTGACCGAATCTCGCGACTTCGTCCGCGGAGGCCCAATTTTCGCCCCGCGGCGAAAATTGGGGACGGCAGGCCGCTCTGCGACAACCACGCTCTTTATCGCCGCGCGGGTAGTGGTGCGGCCTGACGCACCTGCAGCATGACGTCGGTCCACGCGGCCGGTTTTGCGGCCTCCGCGTTCAATGCCACTTCCACGCGGTTGTTGCCGACGCGTAAAACGCTGGCTGGCGGCGTGAACTCCAGCCACTTATCCGCCACGGCGGGAGCCGAGAGCGCCCGGCCGTTGACGCTCACGCGCAACCGCGCGGCGTCGGGTGGCGCCGCGAACTGCACCCGGAGTTTCAACGCGCCGGCGCTCGCGAATCCCTCCCCCACGCGCAGATTTGCGACCGCTTTGCTCCCCGGGGTCAGGTTTTTTGGCCGCGCGGGATTGAGCGTTTCGAGCCGCACGTAAGGTTCCAGCGGCAGGTTGTTCCCGCCCGCGTTGTTCACTCCCCGAACGGAGCCAAAAAAATCCTGGTCCTGCTTCGCCAAACCGCGCGGATCGCCCAGTTCGCGCCACAGCGGGCTGACGGGATTGAAACTGTTGAACATGTAAATGCCGTCCGCGCCCGCCGCCCAAACCGCCGCCGCGCGACCCCGGTAGGCCGCTTCGGTCATGCGGAGATTGCGCGCGTTCACGTCTCGCAGCCGCGACTCGTCGAGCGAGGCATACACCTTCACGCGATGCTTGCGCCCGAGCGCCACACTGTAGTCCCAATCGTTGAGCTGAAAGTAACCGCTCACCGCCATCAGATCGATCAGCCCATCGCCCAGCCAGCGCTCCAAATCGAGCCCGATGTCCCGGCAGTATTCGATCGAGTCCGGCACCCGCACCGACAACAAAAACGGCCGGCCGCGTTTCATGCCCTCGGTTTCCGTCATGACGCGGATGCGCCGCAGCAATTCCGTCATCAGTCCGCGCTCCTCGTCGTTGCACACCGTCCGCGCATGGATGGGGCGTTTGAAGAAGACCGGGTGGCGGAAGAAATCCAATTCGACGCCGTCGACGTCGTAATTCTGACAGACCTCTTCGACGTAACGAAAGGCGAGTTCGCGGATTTCCGCGCGCGTGAAATCCACCGCCGTCCAAGGGCCGGATTTCGGCTTTCCCGGCGGACCGCCGATGAGCCATTCGGGATGCTCCCGCTTGAGCCGGTTGGCCCGCAGCATGATCGGACCGTAGTCCGCCGTGCTGCCGTCGTGGGTGTCGTTCACGCGGAACGACCAGATGATCTCAATGCCGTGCTCGCGGCCGAAATCCGCCATGACGCGCAGCGGATCCACGCCCTCCGCGAGAAACTGCGGGGTGAGGTTCTTCGCGAACAATCCCTCCCGCGTGGCAAAGACTTCACCCACCTTAGTGTCGTGCGTGAAAAGGCTGAAGCCCGAACTCCAGGTGCAATAGAAAATGCTGTCCACCTGCGAACCGAGGAGGGGCGTGGTGCGCTGGCGGAGCAATTCCGCGGCGGTCGGGCTGGCGCAAAAATAGACCGGCTCATTGCCGTCGTTGTTGAAGATGATGCGGCGCGGCCGGTCCGCCGCCCGCTGGCGCAGCGCGCGCAACTGATCGAGCGACGCGATGGGGGCAGCGGCGGCCCGTGGCGTCTGGGCGGCGCCCGAGGGTGCGGCCACGAGCGCGGCGCCGGCGACCAGCAGGAGTCCAAGGCGGCGCGCGGAAATTCGCAGGGAGTTCATGAGAGGTGGGCGGGCGACGGGTGTCATTTCTGCGGCGCCGCACTCTGCAGCGCCCAAACTTCCGGACTGCGCACGCCCGCGCTGCGTTCGCCACTCGGCAGGATCCAGCGCCCGTTCCATTCGGTCGTGGTCACGCACACGCGGCCGGCGGGCGCATTGCCCGCGTCGCGCCACGCGCGGGTGGCCGGCGAATAAGCCTGGATGCGTTGCGGCACCGAAAGGAACTCCTGGGGCGCCTTGCCCACGAGCATCCCATCCACGCCGCCGACCAAAAGCACTTCCCCTCGCGCGACCGGCGCCGGCGAAGCTGCCGCAATCGCCGGATAAGGAATGTCCGCCAACTTCTGCCAGCCGGCGGCTGGCGCATAACGGTAGGCGTCGTTCAAATACACGAGTTTGGCCGTTCCATCGGGTTGCAGTTGGTGCAGCAGTCCGCTGAAGAGATAAAACTCCTTGCCCACGGCCGCCGCGACCGCCTGCGAGCGGCCGGGTCCGGGCCACGAGGGAAGTTCACGCCAGCCCGCCGCCGGCTGTTCGAGGTCGAATGCAAAAAAAGTTTTCATCGATGCCTTGGAATCCGGCGTTTCCAAACCACCGGCGACATAAACGATGTTTCCGACTCGCGCGCCCGCCGCCATCGCAACGGGTTTGGGCAGGGCAGGAAAGGACCGGAACGCGAGCCGATCGCTTTTCCACTGCAGCACAAAAGCATCCGCAGAATGCCGCTCCGCATTGCCGCCACCAATGCAGAGGACGCCGTTGTCGAACGCGACGGAGACTCCGTAGCCCAGTAGCTGCGGTAGCTTACCCGCCATTTCCCATTGTTCGGCTCCGGGCTTCAACGCGAACACGCGCTCGTGCCACGTTTTGCGGCCGCCTTCCCACAATTGTTGGTCAGGAAAATTCGCGCCGCCGGCCACGATCAGCACCGGTCCCGCGACGCCCACAAATGGCGAAGCGAATCCGCATGGATCTGGCAGCGGGGGCAACTGGCGCCAGCCCAAGCGATGCGAAGAATCGGCCAACAAGACCGGCGTCAGCCAGAGCGCAACAACCGCCACCAGGCTCAGTGGCCGACGCCTTGCCCTGACCGATCTCATCCGCGATTCAATTTCGAAGGGTCGGATTCGCATGCTTTGGAACTTGAAAACGTCGCTTCCCTCACGCCACGCAATTCGACGGACCGGAAGCGCTCAGCGATTCAAACGCACCGGGGCGCGCGTCCAGATTTTTTCCAAATCGTTCTGATAGTCGTAGCGAATCTCCAGGTCGGTCACCTCGACCGGCGGCGACGCCCCGGCCACGGAGATCGCGAACACATTGGCGCCGCGATTTACCAGCGCCGGCGTCGCGAGCGGCACGTGCAAATACTCCGCCGCCTGATCCGGCGGCTTGGGCACGGCTTTCACGATGTCCCGCGTGACGAACCGATTCGCCCCGGCGAGCGGACCCTCGAAGATCGTTTTGCCGTTCAATATGATCGCTACCTTTGCGCCGGCTGGCGCCGCGCGAAACCCGACGCGCAGTTCGCAGGTTTGAAGCGGATACGGCGCGGCGGATGGATTTTCGGCCACGTCGAGGGTCAGGCGCAACGCGCCGCCACCGGCGGTTATGGCGGGGAGCTGTTTGCCGTAGGCGTAGGAGCCGCGGCCATCGGAGTAATAGCTCTTCGTCACGGCGTAGACGGTCGACTGGCCCATCAGATTCTCGGGCCGGGCGAGGTCGTGAAATACGCGATAGAGGCGATTATCATGCGGGCGCTCGGAGCCAAAGGCGTTGTAGAAGTTGAAGAGGTAAAAGCCATCGGCGCCCACTGCCCGGTAATTCGCCGCCGCGCCCCGGATCTCCTCCAGCGTCGCTTCGCGCGAAACCCTGGCGCCGGCGTAGCGATCGGCGCCGCGCGGAGGAAACGGCAGCCGCCACGCGGCGCGCGGATAGAGCGACGGATAAACGCGCACGCCGTGTTTTTTCCCCAGGGCGATGAGGTCCGCGATCGGCATGTCACCGGCCAGTGTCATTAACTGCGCCGGAGAAACCAGGTCCACGAGCCCTTCGCGCATCCACCGTTCGATCTCGAGTCCGGCGTTGGCGCAGTCCGCCGCCGACGGCGGCACGCGCACGAACAGGAAGAGCGGGCGCTGCTCGGACTGCGCCAGTTCGTCGAGCCGCGCGCGCACCCGCCGAACGAGTTCCGTGATGAGGGTCGCGCCCGCGGCCGCTTTGCCCTTGGGGAAGAAAACCTGAAAACGGTTGAAATCGAGTTCGAAGCCGTCGACGAGATCGTGGTTGCGCGCCAAAGCTTCGAACACCGTGTCGAGCCGCAACTGGCGCACCGCCGCGTGGGTGAAATCGAGCAGGTTTCCGTAGGCCGGTTGGAACGCGAGCGGCGAGTCTTTGATGGTGAATTCGTGCCGGTGCTTGAACCAGAACTCACTCGTCATCGAATGCTGGTCGGGGTTCACCATAAAATGCGCGTCGTTCATGCGCAGGCTGGGAATGAAACGCAGGCCCAGGGAGCGCGCCGTCTCGCCCGCGGTGCGCACCGCGTCCGCGCCCTGCGCGAGGCACACGCGCGCGTTCTCCATCCGTTTTTCCATCAGCGAACCGGGGACTTCGTCCGGAGATTTTCGCCAGCCGACGCGACTTGCGACCTCCGTGTTGTAGTAGAGCAGATCGCCACCCATGCCGAGGCAGTACACCAGCGTTTTGACGGGCGAATCGGCGAGCGCGCCCAGATTGGCGCGCAGCAGGCGCTCGGACTGGACGCGATCTGGCGCCAGAAACGCCAGGTCGGCATCATCGTTAAACACGACGCCGAAATCCGGCCGCGGTCGCGGAGCGCCGGACAGCAACGCGACGGTGGCGAGCCAGGCGAACACGGCGCGTCTGATCATGGGAGCCGGACCGAGAGATCGCTGATCAACACGCGACCGTCATCCGAGTCGCCGCGAAATTCCACCCGCAGATAATTCACGCCAAACTGCGCGGCGCGTTGCGCGGACAATCGCACGGGAGGCTGGCCGTCGACCGTTACGTCCAGCTCGCCGCGCGCCTGGGCGCCACTCCATTTCAACGTGAGGTCGTGCCAGTGTTTGTCGGCGCGGAGGTTGACGCTTTCCGCCTCGATCGTGAAGACCGCGTGCGCAGCGGCCTGCCGGTCATCGATGCGGTTGAAGTGGTCGTTCAAGCTGAGCCGAACGGCGCGGCTGCGGGCCGGAAGCTGAATCCGCGCGCGAAGTTCACCGGCTTCGCCGATCGGGAAATTCCACAACGCCCCACAGAAGCCCGTCGCTTTCAACGGCACCGCGACCACGCGGGCTCCTCCTTCGACCGGGTCAACGCGCAGGCCGTCGTCGCCGTACTGGGTCCACGCCACGGGCCCTGCCACAAGCTCATCCTGCACGGAACGGCGCTCGAGCCAGCCGGGGTCGAACATCACGATCGCGCGATTGGCTTCTCCCTGACCGCTGACGACCACCACTTTGCCGGCGGTATTTTCCGCCAGGCTCGCATACGCGGTTCCGCGATCGCCGCCGCTAACCACGACGGTCTCATGCAGGATTTCGCGAAATCCGCGCCACGTCTTTCCCTCGTCCGCGCTGATCGCGGCATGCAGCACTTCGCGCCCGCCCATCGCATAACTGCGGGGATCGGTCCAGTTCTGGCACGCATTCGTGAGCAGAATGATGCGGCCGTCGCGGAGCCGCAGCAGCGCCGCCGGCGAGTCCGACGAAATAAACGTGGTGCGCTCCAATGGAGCCCAACGCGCGCCGTCCGCCGAAAACGACTGCCACAGCCGGCCCTGGCGGTCGCGCACCAGCATCCACACACGGCCATCACGCAATTCGAGCAACACGGGCTCGATCGCGCCGTAGCGCGTGGCGTTCGGCGTTTTTAATTCCACCGAAAGCGCATCGGGCGACTGGCGCCACGTCGCGCCCTGATCGTCCGAGAAATAAACGAACGTGTCGTTCCAGCCGAGGTCGGGCCCGGAGGCCGGCGGCGCCTCGCGACCAGGCATCGCGCGCCCCACGGCGAGCAGCAACCGGCCGTTGCGGTGCAGCGCAATAAATCCGCGGATCGAGCCGACGTACCCCGGCACGACGCGTTGCGGCGAGGACCAGGCGACGGAGCCCGCCGGACGCTTCGCGTGGTACACTTCGTAAAGTCGCCCCCGGTAGCCGCCGGGACCTTCACCGCCAAGGTGCGCCACCACGTGCAACGCGCCGTCGCCCGCCTCCAGGGCCTGCACCGCGTAATAGGCGCGCCCGGGCAGCGGAAAGGCGACCTGCGGTTCCGACCAGGTGAGGCCGCCGTCCGCCGAGCGTTGCACCGAAATCGAATCGCTCGCGGGTTTGGTCACCGAATAAATCTCGAGGGCTCCGTCCCGCCGTCGCACCAGCGAAGTCTCATTGGTGGCCGCCGCGCGGACGATCACCGGCGCCTGCACCGCCTCCACGTTTGACGGTGCCGGGCGCAATTGCATCCCGAATGGGTTGCCAAACGGCTTGGCCAGAAATCCGGAGGCCGGAAAGGCCCCGGTGGTGGCAAATTGATAAAGCCGCACGGCGCCCGCGCCGGGGTCGAGGCCCAAAGCGCCCGTGGGTCCAGCGCGGCACGCGCCGCGATACATGACGACCCGGTCCACCGCGATCGCGACCTCCGCCCCCTGGCGTTCGATCACGAGAACAAAACGCTGGCCGGCTTTGACCGCCGGGGCGGCAAACGCAATCGGCGCGTCGCCCGCGCGAAAAAAACGTCCGCGCAGTTTCCATTGCCGCGCCGCCGCGGCGATGACGAGTTCGCCGTCAGCGCCAATTACCACGGAGGACTCACGCGCGGCCGCCGGCAGACTGAGTTCAAACTCGGCCCGGAAATCTCCGTTGCCCGGCGTTACGTCCGCCATCAGCCGGTGGCCACGACCAGACCCGGCCAGAAAGCCCGCGCGATCAACCACCCACGCCTTACCCGTATAGCGCACGCGTGGGCGCGTGAGATTCTCGGCATTCGCCACAAACGTGATGGTGGCAGACGGGGCATCCGGGGCGTTGGCCGCGAACGCCCAAAGGGGAAACGTTAGGGCGCAAACGACCCGGAATCGCATCACGGCGCAGCGCGGAACCAATCGAGCGGTACGCTTTTGAACTTCAGCGAGAGCAGTTTCCCCGGCGTCGGGAAATAATAATAACTCAGGAGGGCGCGATCCCCTTGAAACGTGACACTGGTGTAGGCATAGGTGACCACGGGATCCGGCTCGAGGTTGCGGGGCCGGCTCCAGGTGACGCCTTCGTCCCGCGAAATCATCGCAGCAAGTGGTGTGCGCAGGCCGCCATGATTGGCGCCCAGCACGGTTTTCTCCGGGTTCTCCCAACTGACCTTGGGATTCCAGACCAGCAGCCATTCCCCGGTTTCAGGGACCGTTTTTAGGGTGGCGGGAGACTCGGGCGACTCGATGTTCCACGGCGCCGCCTCCGTCCACGTGTCGCCCCCGTCGCTCGAGAAACTGCGCCAGATGAACCCCGTCTGCGTCCGGATAATCTGCATGACGCGGCCGTCCTTCATTTCAATCAGACCCGGCTCCATGGCGCCGCGTTTCGGTGCGCGCGCCTCGCTCCGGCTCCGCCGCCACGTGCGGCCATCATCGTCGGATAAATAGACCCGCGTCCGAAAGTCGTCGTTCTTCGTCCACACCTGCTTGGTGGTCGCGACCGGCGCGAGCAGCCGGCCGGAGCGCAATTGGATGACGCGGCCGTTGTTCATCACGTGGTAGCCATCGTCGGCCGTGACGATGACGGGCGCCGACCAAGTCCGGGTGTCATCGGTCGAGCGGCGGACCAACACCTTCAGGTCGCTCAGGGAGTTTTTCTGCAGGTAGAAGAACATCACGTCGCCACTGCGGGACCGCAGCAGGCTGGCCGACATCACGTTGGCCTTGCCCGAATTCTCCTGCAGCACGGAGCGCTCCCCCCACGTGCGGCCGCCGTCGCGGGAGCGCGCCGCCGCGATCCGCGCCGGCGCATCGTCGCGCGACCCGCCATAAAATTCCCCCCACGCCGCGAAGAGCGTGCCGTCCCTTAGCGTGAGAATATCGGCCTCGGTGTGGCGCGGATTTTCCGCCGTCGCCGTGGCGATGAAGGATTCGATTACCCCCTCGGCCGCCCGGCTCGTGAAAGCCACAGCCGCCAGAAGCACCCAAATCGACTGGCGCAGAGCCGCGCCGCTCGTCCGGCGCCGCGGATCTCCGTTCGCGCCCGCGGAAACGAGCATTATCCAGAACCGGCGGGCGGCGAAGGGGTGCGGCGTCATAGTGAAGATGCGAATCAGAATTGCGTGCGGATGCCGAGCGTTACCATCGTGCCGAAGTTCTGGTACACCGACGGACGCGTCCACACGGGGGCGCCGGGGCCGGCGCGTTCCGTTCGCTTGTTGGCGCCATTGAAATTACGCGCCCCGCCGTAAGCGGTGAAGCGCCGGGCAAAGCGATACTCAAACGACCAGTCCTGGGTGAGCTGCGGCGCGACGTAGGTGGCGGTGCCGGCGGGAACGGTGGCGCTCGCGGCGACCGCGGCTCCGGTCACCTTGTAGGCATACGCCACATTCCAGCGGAAAGAGAAGGGGCCCCGCGCGTATGTGGCGCCCCAATTGATGTTCTTGTGCGCAAACGGGATGAAGGAGGCCGAGTTCAATCCGCTCAACTGCGAAATGGTCGCGTTCGCGTAGCTGGAAAAGCCCTTGGCCCACGTCGGCAGGAAATACCACGCCTGGCGCCAGCTCAGCTCGTAACCTTTGACCGAGGCGTCGCCACCATTCGTTTTCGTATTGACGAGGTAGTTGAGGTATTCGTCGCCGAGACCATAGCTTTCCAGCAACGCGGAGGTGGCCGGAATCTGAACCTGGGCGAAGAAATCCTTGATGTCCTTTTTGAAAAGACTCACGGCCAGGGTGGCGCCCTTGAGATCGTAGCTCTCGAGCGAAAGGTCGTAATTGTTGGCCGTCCACGGCTTGAGCCCGGCATTCACGATCGTGGCGGTGGGCGTCGCCGCGCTCGGATCGGACAGGGTGATGCTGGGGATGATTTCGGTGAGACTGGGGCGACCCAGCGTCTTGGCCACTGCCGCGCGCGCCACGAGTTGTTCCGTGATGTAATAGGTCGCGTTGAGACTTGGGTAATAGCCGTCGTAATTCCGCCGCGTTTCGACCCCACGCTCGGAATAGCGCAGCTTGGCCACGGCCAGCGGATCGGTGGTGGCGGCGATGGGCCGTCCGGCCGCGTCGCGGATCAGATTGCCGCTGGCATCCTGGCGAAAGGTCGCCCGCAGGTCGTCGAGCGGGCCCTGGCCGAAGTCATCGGTCCGCTCGAACCGCACGCCGCCCACGAACCACAGCTTGTTGTCCATGAACTTTACGTCGGTCCGTACGTAGGCCGCCGAAATCGTTTCCTGAAAATACTTCGAATTCGTTACGCCCGACTGGTGAATCGCCGCCGGGTTGGTGGTGAACCAATCCGGGTGGGCCTGGAAGAGCTGATAGTATTTGGAAGAATCGATCCACCTGAGTTTCAAAGACTCCTTGAAGAACGAGCGCTGCGAAAGCCGGTCATTGGTCAAATCGTAGCTGCCCGCCAGCCGGCTGACACCCGCCGGAGGCGCAAACGTCCAGGTCGTGAGCACCGAAGTGTTGTCCTTGCGCTGCCGATTGACGGTAAAGCCCATCTTTACGGTGGTCGGAGCGGCGAAGTTCAAATTGCGCGAAATGTTGGCGGAAACCGTGCGCAGGTCGGAAATGATCTCGTTGGGCTGGCTAGTGGGATTGCTCAGCGTCATGCCCGCATAATCATAGGGGTTGACGGTCTGGCCCGCGCGATCCTTCGCGGTGATGGTGGGAGCGACACGATCGTACACCCCATCCCAGCCGTCCGCGCGGACGACGAGGGAACCCAGCGACGCGGTGCCGATGGTGCGGAAGAAGCCGTGCTGGATGTCTTTCCGCTCATCCCAGCTGCGGGAGAAATTCGCGCTGGCGTCGATTTTGTAGATCCGGCCCTCGTGGCGGTAGAGCAACACCGCGGACGTGGTGCCCCGCGTGCGATCGCCGTAGGTGACCGACTGCCGGACCGCGTCACCGCCCACGGCGGCGCCCTGCGTGAACCTGGCGTCACCCGTGTTGCCGGCGCCCCACGCGATCGAATAGATGTTCTGCCGCGTCGGGGTGTTGATCTGCACGTGCTCGAGGTTGAGCCGCAGCGAGTCTTCCCGGCTGATTTTCCAGTCGAAGGTGGCCGCCGCGAGCTGGCGCTCGGTCGTCTGTAATACGTTCTGTTCCGTATTCGACGTCTGGACGCCGCGGATGAGATCCCAGCCGGGCGAATCGTAATCCATGT
>JBEENF010000003.1:0-31641 GCA_041192325.1 Verrucomicrobiota bacterium | reverse complement strand
CGAATGAGCCGTGGTTTGTGAAGGCGCTGGTGATTGGCAACGAGACCACCCGCGCCGTCATCGTCTCGATTGACGTCGTCGCCGTCGCCGAGATTGGCGCGATCCGCAACGACTTCGTCAGCAACGTGCGGGCGCAGTTGCAGAAGGACCTGAATATCCGGCCGGCCAACATCCTCTTCAACGCCACGCACCGCCACGGCAACATCTGCGCGGACATTGAGGCGCGCACGATCCAGGCAGTGAAGGAGGCCTGGGCCAGCGTCGTGCCGGTCACGATCGGCGCCGGCGCCGGCCACGAAAACCGGATCATGGAAAACCGGCGCGTGCTGCTGAAAAACGGCCGCGAGGCGGACATTCGCCAGGCCTACGCGCTGCCGGCCGACGAAGAAGTCGCAGGCATCGGGCCGGTCGACCCGGAGATCGGCGTGCTGCGGCTCGACCGCTTGAACGGACAGACGCTCGCCGTGCTGTTCAACTTTGCGATGCATCCGATCCAGTCGGCGCCGCACGGCGCAAACTCGGCCGACGTCAACGGTTTCGCCGCGAAGGTGATCGAGGAGAGCCTCGGGCACGGCGCGATCGCTCTCTTCATCCAAGGCTGTGGCGGAGACATCGCGCCCGTTCTGTACAAGGATTTCTCGATCGTGCGCGATCCCGAGCCGCTCGGAAATCTGCTCGGCCTGAGTACGATGCGCGCCGTGAGAACCATCCAGCCGCAGGCCGATGGAGCGTTTAATGTGATCAACGAGCGATTGACGCTGCCGCGGGCTGACAACGCGAGCCGCATCGCGGAATTACAGGCGGAACAACTGCGCCTCCTGAAATCGTTGAAGGCCACGCCTCTGAACCTGAAAGCCTTTCTGCCGATGGTGGTGCGCTACCACCATTCGCCGGAATTTCCGTCCGGCGAAGCGCACCGTTACCTGCGCGAAAAAGCCATGGGACGGACCGACCTCGTTACGCTTGATGCCAGCAACCGCCAGCGCATGCAGGATTACATCGCGAACATCTACGTGATGGAGGAGTTGCTGCGACTTCAGACGAACCTGGCCATGCTGACCCGGAATCAGGCGCAGAACGAAGCGGCCGGAAAAACGCTGGACGTCGAGGTCATGGGCCTCCGCATCGGCGCGTTCAGGCTGGTCACGTTTCCAGGGGAGCTTACGGTACAGATCGGGCTGAATTTGAAAAAAGCGTCACCGCACGAGCTGACGTTTGTGGCCGGTTATTCCAATGGGTACATTCATTATTGTCCTACCGCCGAACAGCTCCGGAATGTGGGCCACGCGTTGGAAGACAGCAATTGCCTGCTGGCGCCGGAGTGGCAGGCGCTTTACGAGAAAAAGGCGCTCGAGTTTCTGACGCGACTCTAGTCGCTGAAATCGTCTCTGCCGGAACCGACTGGGGCTGCGTGACGGCCCGGCAGCAGAATTTCCTCTTCAGCGGCAGGGTGCTGGAAAATATCCAAATCGCCCTCTGAACGTCTCCGGGAACGCAGCGCGAAACGGTGTTCGAGGCGTTTGCCGATCCCCGGCAACTTGCGCTCTGGTGGGGGCCCAATACGTTTCGCAACACGATCCACACCTTCGAGCTGCGGCCGGGCGGCACGTGGCGCCTGACGATGCACGGGCCGGACGGGGTGAATTACGAAAACACCTGGGAGTTCCGCGAGGTCGTGCCGACGGACAAGATCGTTCTTCATCACCTGCAGACGATGCATCGTTTCGTCACGGCCATGACTTACGCCGACGCCGAGCCGGGCAAAACCCGGCTGACCTGGCGGATGACGCTCGATCGCTCCGCGGAGCACGAACGCCTGCAGAGTTTCCTCGCGGATGCCAACGAGCAGAATTTTGACCGACTTGCCGCTCACCTGCGCCAAGCTCAGGGCGGAAAATCCGGCTGAGGGAACGACGGGGCATTTCCGCGGGAATCTCTCCCGGGTTCGAAGTTAGCATCAAATATGACGTCGGCATGGGGTTAGTCCCCGCGATGCAACTCGCGCTAGGTCACGATTTCAGAACTCAGACCAGCAGCGCATCGGGCCCTGTTTCGGCTGGCGGAACTGCCGGCGAAATTCGGTGACGGTCTGAGGATGGGACAGTTAGAAACGAGTGCCGACCTTCTGCTGCGAGCGGGTGCCAGTGCGGAGGAGTATCTGGCGGCGGTGCTTGCCGCCGTGGAGCAGGCGATCATTGGGGTTAATCGCCAAGGCCGGATCATTAGTTGGAGCCGCGGCGCGGAAATCATGTTTGGCCATACCGCCGCTGAGGTAGAGGGGCATTCGGCGGCCATGCTGGTCCCGGCCGAAATGGCGCGAGCAGAGGAGAAAATTCTCGCCGGCGTACTCTCGGGGAATGGCGTTGCCCGAAATGAGACCGTGCGGCTGCGAGCGAATGGCGAACGTATCACGGTGGCGCTCTCGGTTTCGCCGCTTCATGACCAAGCCGGCGCGATTATCGGAGCCTTGCAGGTGGCGCGCGACATCACGGAACAAAATAAGATTTTCGCCGTCATTTCCCAGCTCCGCATGGCGATGGATGCGGCGCCGAACGGGATGGTCATGATCGATGCGGCGGGAAAAATGGTAATGGTCAACGCGCACATGGAACGGCTTTTTGGCTACGTCCGGGCCGAGATGATTGGCGAGTCGATTGAGCTGCTGATTCCGCCGCGCTACCGCCCCTCGCATCCCGCGCTGCGCGACGCCTATTTTGCTTCACCGGAGGCGCGCGCCATGGGGCACGGCCGGGATTTGTATGCGCGGCGGAAAGACGGGAGCGAGTTTCCGGTCGAGGTGGGACTAAACCCTGCCCACACCGCGGAAGGAACCTATGTGCTGGGCGCCATCATCGACATCAGCGCGCGCAAGAAGATGGAGGCGGAACTCGCCAAGGTGCACTCCGATCTCCAGGAGCGCGCCACGAATTTGGAGGCGGTGGTGGCCGACCGCGCGTCTCACTTGGAGGACACCATCGCCGAACTTGAAGGGGTCTCCTACAGCCTTTCCCATGACCTGCGGGGCCCCCTTCGCACAATCCAAGGTTTCGCGCAGCTGGTGCTCGAGGATGCCGGCGATCGGCTAAAGGCGGACGAAAAGGAGCTGCTGGGAAAGGCGATCCGGGCGGCGCACCGGCTGGATCGGCTGATTCAGGATGTGCTGACCTACACCCGCGTCTCCCGTCAGTTGGTCTCGATCGAAACCCTGGACGTCGAAAAACTACTCGGACAGATCATCGATGAGCGGCCGGCCTGGCAAAGTCCGCTGGCCGAGATTCAGATCGCCAGCCCGCTCCACCCGGTGCAAGGGCACGAAGCCTCGTTGACCTAGGTGATCACGAATCTCCTGGATAACGCGGTGAAGTTTGTGCCGGAGGAGCGGCGGCCGGTGATTCGCATCCGGAGTGCGCAACTCGGGGACCGGGTTGAACTGTGGTTCGAGGACAACGGCATCGGCATCCCGCCGGAAGCCGCGCCGCGGATGTTCTCTATTTTTCAACGCGCGCACGACGACCAGAAATATGCCGGTACCGGCATTGGCCTCGCCATCGTACGCAAGGCGGTCGAGCGCATGGGCGGCGCCGTGCGTTTTGAATCCGAGTTGGGCATCGGAACGCGTTTTTGCGTCAATCTGCCGAGGGGTGCCTCGTCATGAGCGCGGCCCCCGTCATTCTTCAGGTGGAGGATCGTGAGGAGGACGTGTATTTGCTGAAGCGCGCCTTGCAACGTGCGGAAGTGCAGGCGGATGTGCGGTCCGTCGCGGATGGACAGGAAGCGGTTGATTACATGGGCGGGGTGGGACGGTACGCGGATCGCCAGCAGCACCCGTTGCCGTACCTCGTTCTGCTGGACCTGAAACTGCCGTACAAAACCGGGTTTGACGTCCTGGCGTGGATTCGCGCGCAGCCTACCGTGCGCACCCTGGTCGTGATCGTATTGAGTTCGTCGATCGATGAAGGCGATATGGAGAAGGCCTACCAATTGGGGGCAAACGCTTTCCTGGTGAAGCCGTCAGACCTGCACACTCTGGTGGAAATGTGCCGGGCCATGAAACTGTTTTGGCTTACGTTCAACCAGCCGCCGGCGCGCTCGCTGCGGCAGACACCGGACCACATGGTGAAGGAACCCAATCCCCCCGCCCCGTGAAACGGTCGGGTGTGGCGGGACGCGTTCGAGGTTCGCAGCGTCCAAATTTCGAACAATGCGGCGATGCGGGGCTGCCTTCGAAAGAACCCGCGTGTCTCGTCTCTACCGATACGGTCCCCGTACGATGCGGCCGTTGATGGGCTGGGCATCCTTCAGCATGTTGTAGATGGGGCAGATGGCTTCTACAGCCTGCTGCAGTTGCTCGATTGTTTCCTTGGATTCCGGCGAGCCAATATACACGCGGTAACGAATGTCCTTGAGACGCGGCGGCGTGACGGTGCTCCCCAGCCGGGGCGCTAGGGTGGCCTCGACTTCCAATTCCAGTGAATCCAGCAGCACGTTTCTGCTGGCTGCCTGCATTTCATAAATGTGCGTCAGGCAGGTAATCATCACGCCGAGCAGGTGTTCTTCCGCGACGGGCCCCAAATTGTGTCCCGCCAGATAACGCGGGCTGTCATGGATGATTTGGAAATTGTCGTCCTCCGTGCGTACATGGCGGATACCGGAGCCGGCCTCCACTTTGACGTGCGCGCGCAACGAGGGCCCGCCGGAACCACGGGGGCCGCCGGCTCCACGGGGGGCAAGGCGCGGGATCGCGGGCGGTTTCGCGCCGGCCGCGGCCGCCCGTTTCTCCGCTAGGAATTCGCGCAGCCCTTCGAGTGTTTTGCCCTCGGGCTTCGCCGGCGTGGGCTGGTGGATCAGCGTTCCGTGCTCGATCGTTTGCGACTGGCTCACGAGATTGAGTACGGGAGAAACGCGTTCCACGGTCTGGCGCAGTTCCTCCAGCACGGCATCCGTGGCGGAAGAGACAATATAGGCGGTATAAGCGAGATCGCGGGGATACGCCACGCGCGCCCGGCCACCCGACGCGGGGGCGGCCCCGGGCCGGCTGGTAAACACCACCTCCAACTGATCAAGAGGAATGCCCTTTAGCGCGGCTTGGATCAGGAAGTCCTGCGCCACCGCGCTGCCCAGCACGCCGACCACGGTCGGCCACGAGCCGGGACCGAGATTGAATTCGCCGGTGGCGGGCGCCCCGTCACTGAGAAACTGGAAATCGCGGATGCCCAGCCGCCGTATGCCGGTGCGACCTTCCGCCACCACGTGCGCCATCAGCTTGAGCGGCTGCTCCTGCTCCGGCTGGTCCGCCAGGACGAGCAAGGCCGACTTGAGTCGTCCCAGATAGTCCTGCAGTGAATCCCGCGGAGTGAAGTTGGCGGGCGCCTGCGCCCAATCCTTGGCCGTGTGCGTCGGTTGGGCTGCAGCGAGCGGGAGGAGCGTCAGCCAGCCAAGAGACAAAAAAGCGACGGCCATCCGGCGGATGGAATTTCCGGGGCGGGACCACGTGATCATAGGCGGGACAGGTTGCGCAGCTTTGGCCGCGAAGCAACGACGCTGCTGGAAACCGGGATGTTCTCCTGTCGAAGCTGTAGGAGTGGGTTCATCCCGCGATCCGCCAGGCGTCGCGGCCTAACGCCGCGCCCGCCATGATGGCTGAGAGGATCAAGCGCGAACAGAGCGCGCTCCCATGCGTCAGACCCGCGTTGGCGCGTTCGCTCCGCTGGCCTGGATTCCCGCGTGTCGGAAAACCACGGCCGATCCCGCAAACAGCAGGACAAACGCGAAGTTCAGCGCAAACACCTGCGGCACGCCCGGGCCGAAGTTGTTCCGCCAGACAATCAGCGCCACCACCGGGACCAGGAATTGGGCCGCCGCCGTTGCCGCCAGTGCCCGCGCCATGCCGAAGGGCCGCAGCCGGGCAATCGCGGCCCCGATCAGGCCGATAAGGAGCACGCCGCCATACATCAGATTAGCCGGGTTGTCTTCGCTGCCAATGAGCCCGACCGCTGCGTTGATCCACAGGAGTGCGACTCCGGTCGTCACGGCCACGCCGGCGGCGACCCGGTAGGCAATATTGGGCGCCTTGCCCGCTGCGAATTGGTACGCGGCTACGGCAGCCGCGATGATGACCCACATGGCCACAAAATCCTCCCGGCCCCAGGCCCAGCCTTCGACTCGGAATAACATCGCCGCCGCGGGAATCAGCAGCACGCAGGACGGCACGAGCAGGATGAGCAGGAGGCTTTTTCGGTTCATTCGTTTATTGTCTCCACGCGGGTGAAGTCTTCCTGAAGCCAGCGCGAAATCGCGGTGAATTATGCGCCTGACGGCGGACCCGTGAGCGGCTCGATACTGGCCTTCCGAAACTCTGCGGCGTCTCATCGCCGCCGCTCAGATCGTGGCGGTCATCTCCGTGATTTGTTTCGTCGCGATGCCAATCGGCCGGTCCAGCGGCACGCCGGCACACCCCAGCAGCGTCGTGAGCAAGTCACCTTGATTGCCCCGAATATCGGTCAGGAATCGACCTGTGTTCAACGAACCGCCCCCGCCGCCGGCGATGATGAAGGGAAGATTTTCGCGGGCGTGCTTGTTGCCGTCTTCCAAGCCGGAGCCCCACATCATGATGCAGTTGTCGAGCAGGGTGCCTTCGCCTTCCCGGATGGCGTGCATGCGCTTCACCATATAGGCGAACTGCGCGATGTTGAAGGCGGTGATCGCGGCGACCTTCGCCACCTTCTCCGCTTCGTTGGCGTGATGCGTCTGGGAATGATGCGTGTTCGTGAAACCGAGTTCCGGATACGAAACCCCGTTTGGCGTGGAGCCAATGTAGCTGCTGACGCGGGTCGTGTCGGTCTGAAACGCCAGCACATTCAGGTCACACATCACCTGCATGTACTCGCTGCGTTTGTCGCCCAGGGGGATTTTGATCTCGATCGGCGGCGAATCGGAGGCGTGGCGTTTGCTCACGCCGACGCCCGCCGCCTCCAGTGCCGCCTCTTTTTGGCGATATTCGATCGCGGCAATCCGCCGCTCCACCGAGCGCACGCTGTCCAGGTATTCATCCAGTTTGTGCTGGTCGCCCTGCGGCAAATTGCGGCGCAGGTCCTTTGCGCCGCCGATCACCAAATCCAACATTTTCCGGTCCAGCGCGTCGGTGCGGGTCTGGCCGGGGTCACCGGCGCGGGTGTGGTCGGGCATGCCAAAGAGCCGGCTGAGCACGCTGCGGGGATTGGTCTCCGCCGGGACGGCCTGCGTCGCCGAGCGATAGCTGCAGTGCGAGTAATAACCTTCGTTCAGCCCTTCCTGGTTCTCCTTGTGCGTCTGTGGCATCGTGGCCAATTCCAAGGAGGGCAGCGACGTGAGATGGCCCACATAGTTGGCCGCGATCTGGTCGGCTGAGATCGAGATGTTGATCTCGTTTCGCCGGTTCGCATCCGGCAATCGCGCCGTGAGCCAGGTCGACAATTCGAGGGCATGCGGCGCGCCATTGAACGGTGAGATTGGCACGCCCGAGATTCCCTTCATCAAAAGACATTGAGCGAGCACCGGCCGCAGCGACTCCAACGCCGGGGGCGGCGCGGTCAGGAAAGTTTCCGGGCTCGCCGGCCAAAACTGATCCATGATGACGCCGTGCGGCATATACATGAAGCCGAGGCGCACCGGCGGCTTGGCCAATTTCTTCCTGGCCGGTTCGGCCCAGCCCATCGTCTCCAGCAAGGGCAGCGCGAGCGCGACCCCGATTCCCTTCAAACAAGTGCGACGATCGATCAGGGCGGGAGTGCTCATGGGCGGGGGTACTAGGGGATGCGACGCTGAGTGAAGGGGTAGCTCGTGACGATTTCGGTGATGAGAGTCTGCATACGGTAACCATCCCTGGCGATCGTTTCCATCAGGCGGTCCACGACGATTTCGTCGTAGCCCTCCAGTTGCCGGCAAAGCGCATAGGCCAGCAGTTTCTCCGTCAGGTTCCGGGAAAGCTGGGCTTCTTTTGCGGCGATGATCGCCTTCAGTTCGCGCGGCGACGAAAAACGTTTTCCGCCCGGGAGTTCACCCGCGGCATCGATGGGGCCGCCCGAATCGTCCCGTTCCCGCCAGCGCCCGATCGCGTCGAAATTCTCCAAGCCAAATCCAATCGGATCGAGAATCCGGTGGCAGTTGGCGCAAACCGCTTCGGTGCGGTGCAATTCCGTGCGCTGGCGCAGCGTCAGGTTTGCGACCGTCGCCCGATTCTGTTGGTCGAGAGGCGGAACATCCGGCGGCGGGGGCGGCACTTCCTCGCCCAGAACCTGCTCGAGCACCCACACGCCGCGTTTGACGGCGCTGGTGCGATCCGGAAACGAGGTCGTCGCCAGCATGCCGGGCATGCCCAGGATGCCGCCGCGATTGGCATCGGCCAGTTTCACTTTGCGCATCGCGGGGCCGGTCACGGTTTTTTCCAGGCCGTAAAGCGCGGCGAGGGTCCCGTTCAGAAAAGTGTAATCGCTATCCACGAAAGCGACCGCGCTCCGGTTTTCGCGGACAATGCTTTCAAAAAACAGCCGCGCTTCTTCATACATGGCCGCGCGCAGGTCGGCGGTCATGAGCGGAAACTTGACCGTGTCGAACGTCTTGCCCGCCAGTTCTCCCAGCCCGAGCCACTGCGCCCCAAAGCCATCGAACAACGCCCGCGAGCGTTGATCCTGCAACAATCGC
This sequence comes from Verrucomicrobiota bacterium, assembly GCA_041192325.1. Lineage (GTDB taxonomy): Bacteria > Verrucomicrobiota > Verrucomicrobiia > Opitutales > Opitutaceae > ER46. The sequence continues at coordinate 22,962 of JBEENF010000003.1, read as the reverse complement.
CGCACCTGCGCCTGCAACACGGCTGGCTCGTGGAGTTTTCCGCGATCGGCCAGGGCCGACAACTCGGCGTCGGGCGTCGTCGCCCACAGAAAATACGACAGCCGGGAAGCCAGCTGATGGTCGTCCAGCGGTACAATCGCGCCTTGAGAGAGCACCTCGGTGGCGGGGGTGATGAAGAGGAATTGGGGGGAAACGAGGATGGCCTTGAGCATCAGGCCGAGCGCCGCCGGATAGCCCAGCTGGTTTTTGCGGCCGAGATCGTACACGCCCGTCAAAACATCCAGTTCCGCCTCGGTCGCCGGGCGGCGATAGGCGCTTCGCGCCAGCGAGCGGGCGACCGTCCGGGCGGCCACGCGCGCGTCGCTGCCCGGAGCAGGCGTTTCACCGAACAGGCGCTTTTGCCGCGCCGTGGATGGCGCGCCGGGCGGGGCCAAAATTTGATCCAGCACCGCATTCGCAATCCCGAGATGCTTTTCCGACTGCAGGGGCGAAACCGTATTCAGATATCCGGGACCCAGCACTTCATCGGGCAACTCGCGGGCGATCGCCGGATCCACCCCGAAGAGATCGTGAAGCGTGTTGCTGTACTCGACCTTGTTCAGGCGACGGATCACGAATGGCCCCGGATCCTGCGGGCTGAGATATTTGAGCGTGGCCATCCAGTCGGCGAACATCTGCCGCTCGTCGTCGGTGGGCAGGTGATCCGCATCGTCGGGCGGCATGTTGTGAGCCTTGATGTTGGCGAGCGCCTGCTTCCACCGCCGGCTGTACGCCGCGCTGCCGGGATCCTTCAGCGCGGGTTGGAAGTTGATCGCGCCCTTCGATTTCTTGTTCCCATGGCAGTCCATGCAGTACGTCTTGACGAACGGCGTCACCTTGTCGCGGAACGCCTTCTTCGCCTCGGCTTGCAGGGCAGGCAAATCAGCGTCGCTCGTCGGCGCCGCTTCGGCCTGCGCAGCCAGCGGGTGTGTAAAACAAATCAGCGTCAGCGTCATCACGCCCCGGGGAAAAAGTCCGGATCGGGCCACGGCATTGTCATGGTTCGGCTGGGGAAGCACAAAAATCACGAGCCAACAGCCTTCCGGCAAATGGCTCCGAGGCGAGCCCTATTGAAATCAAGGAAGCAAAGGCCGGGCCTTTCGGGTGAGCCACCTTGCGACGTGACGGTTGCAGTTTTGAGCAATCCGCCGCCGGAATAATCTGCGGCCGCGCCAAATCGCGCACGGATGGTAACTCATCACGACTAAAATGAAATTCTGCGCCACCACGCTGATACTTTGCGCCGCAACCACGCTTCTCACCGGCTGCATCTCTTCGAAAATATAAACTGGCTGCGCTCAAGGGCGCGACGTCCCCAACCGCGCTCAACCTCGTCGTGAATCGGCCGCCGGTCGAAGACAGCCTCGACACCGTCATTGTCTACAAGGGCCCCGGGTCCTGGAAGCGCGAAGCCTACTGGGACGAGTATGTCGTCACAGTCGCGAATCGTGGTGCCACACCGCTGACCATAGAATCCGCCACCCTGGCGGACCTTCAGGGAGCCACGTGCAGCGTCGGCACGGATCCGTGGCAGCTCAGACCGCCGTCACTGCACCAAGCGGTTCGGCGCGGCCCAGCGGATGCGGGATAGCAGCAGATCGCCGCGGATGCGGTTGCGCGGGTGCCATTCCCCCACCGTCACCCAAGACTCGTCACGGTGGATGTTCACCGGATGAAAGTTTCCCATGATTGCGACGCGGTCGGGATCGTTCACGCCGTCGCCGACCAGCGGCAACACGATGCGCTCCGTCGCGCGCAGCAGGCGCAAAGTCTTCGGATTCACCTGCGCCATGTAGAGTGGCGAACGCCAGCGAATGACGTTCACGTTTGCCGCGTCCTTTCGGGTATAGACGAGAAACAGTCCGTCCGAATGCGTCAGCCAGTGTTGCTGCGTCTGCGACATCGTCAGCGGCTCGCCATCCTCCCACGCCCATTTCTGCTTCGGCCCCCAGGCGAGTCCGTCATCGCTCGCCGTCACGTAACCGCAATTGTCCTCGTGATCGGTGCGCAGTGTGATGAAGAAGCGGCCTTTGAAGTGCGCAAGCGAAGGCTCGACGATGCTGCGGTCGTTGTCGGGCGGGATTTCCTGGCCCACTTTTTTCACCCGGAGCGTTTCGCCGTCGAAGCCACAGATTACGCCCACGACAGCGCGGGCCTTGCCTTTCTCGGCGCCCGTGCCGCCCGGCGCGCGATCCCGGAACGAGAAGGCGAGCAGGATGTCGCCGTTCGGCAGCGTGATGCGCTGGCCGCAGTTGTTTGAATAGATGTACGCGCCGCGTGGATCATCCCACTCCAGCCTGCGCCGTGGTCCCCATCGTCCATCGCGCCACACGGAGTACACCGGCCAGCGCGGCGGTTGCAGACGGATGAACTTCGCGTCGCGGTAAAAGACATTGTGCCCCAGCACGAGGACGCTGCCGGTCGCCGCGTGATATTCGGGTACAACGTCGCAGACCCCCTCCTCGTTGCCGTCGGGCTGCTGCACGCGCCCCAGCGCGGAGACGGGCTGCGGTTCGATCCAAGTTCGTCCCATATCGGGCGACTGTATCCAATGCACGGGGCCGAAATTGTCGGAGCCGAGGATGGTTTGCAGCGTCATAAACACGCTCGCTCCGCCGGTTCCCGGTATCACGCAGGCGCGCGGATGGAACCACGTAGGACCCGACCCGTCCCGTCCGCGACGCACCGTGATTTTCTCAATCGATGCGACCAGCGATGCACCGGTCGCCGCCCGGACATTCCGCTCCAGCGGGAGCCCGGCAACCCCCGCCGCACCCACTGCGGTGCATTTGAGGAAGTCCCGGCGGTTAAGCAAAGCGGTGTTCATACTGGATTTCGGCGAAATCAACCCACTGGCGCTGACGGAGGAAGGAGAACTTACCGTTCAAAACGAGCCTTTGATACCCAACGCCAGCGATACGCCGTATTCAACGGTCTGGTACTTCTTGGCGTAGCCGGGAACATCCACCGCCTCCCGATTGTACCCGGACGGGACGTTGAGGACGTTTCTCGCATTCGCAAACAGGCTCAGGTTCGCCCTCAGTTGGTAACTGCAGTCAAGGTCAAGGTGCGTCCGCGCCGGATAGTAATAGTACGCCTCCGGGCCGAAAGCGGCATACGGCCCGGTCCTTTGATCCGCTCGATGGTTCCACTTGGCGGTGAAAATGACCGGCTTCCGGTTAAAGGTAATTCCGCCATTGATGCTCAACGGGAGAAAGCCGGTGAAGTTCGAGCTTTGGGGACCCTTCATCTCCAGCTTCGTGAAATTGGCAAACGCGCTGAAGTATTGGCCCCAGCCGCCAAGCGGACGCAACGAGTGGTTGGCACTCAGTTCCACGCCGGCCACCGTCGCATCGCCGGCGTTGATCGTGCTGTTCACCTGCCAGCCGACGTACTCGGACCCCAGCCCCAGCAACACCAGATCGGCAGGCGTGGCCACTTTCGCGAGTGTACCGAAGAAGCCCGAGATGTCCTTGTAAAACACACTGGCGCCGAAGAGGCCGCCCTGATTCGTGTAATATTCCAACGAAAGATCGAAATTGTGCGCGTTCCAGGGGCGGAGACCCGTGTTGCGCACGGTAATGGTGCCTTCGATGCCGCTCGGGTCATCATCGTCGTTTTCATTCACGGAGGCATTCGGAATGACATCGCGGAAGTTGGGCCGGCCATAGGTCTTCGCATAGGCTCCCCGCACTAGGAAATGGTCGCTCACGTTATAGGTGAGATGGAGGCTGGGATAGGAACCGTCGTAGGAGCGTTTCCCTCGGTAACCGCGCTCATGATAGACCAGCAAGGCCTCCTCCATCGAGCCGACGGCGCCGGCTTCGGGTCGGCGAATGCGCGCTCCTGCGGCATTGTTAACAAAAGTGCCATTCGCATTGCGCTGCCACACTGCAGAGACGTCCTGCAGGGGGCCGCGGCCGTTGTCGGTCGTCTTCTCATAGCGGACACCTGTCAGCAGATTCAGGCGATTGTTAAAGAAGCGAGCCTCGGTTTGGAAATAGAGCGCCGAGACGTCTTCCGTGATCGATTCCCGAAAATTAACGCGCGCGATTTCCGCGGCGACTTTTTGCGCAGGGGTCATCACGAAAAGCGCTGGATTCGCCTGCCAGGCTTGGAACGCTCGCTTTGACGAGAACATTGGAATGGCGCGATCGACGTTGTTATGGGCAAACCGCCGATCGTTGTATACTTCGTTCAGGAAACGGGCCGCGGACTGATCGCCATTCGGGCCTTGATACGTGAAACGCGGGTCGGACGCCGATTTGTCGCGCGACTGTTTGCCCTGTGCCGCACCTGCTTGGACCGTGAAGGGGAACGGCAGAAATTCTATCCGTCGCTTGATGTCCAGATTTGCGTTCCGCCTCTCATCGCTACTATCCACTTCCCGGCCGGCGACCGCAGTCAGATTGTAATTCGCCGGATCGTACGGATCGATCTCCTGATTGGCGTTGTTGAAAACCTGGGTTTTCCCGGGACCATATTCGCCGATATTAGTGAAAGTTACCCGCACCGGAAACTTCATCGCGGTGGTGAGCGTGTCGAAGGTGTTGTTGGCCAGGTTTCGGTACCAAAACCGCGCCGCCGACATGCTCGCTATCGCGTCGATCTTCCACTCCCCGTTGTCGAAGGCGTAGCGAAGATTGCCTCCCGAGGTCGCCCGGGAAATGTTGATCGCTCCGCCGGCTCGGCTCAATGTGACGCTGCCGCGTCCGGTTGCTCCGACAACCGAATCGCCGGTGTAGCTGAACGGCACTCCGCCGGCAGGGGTGGAATTCCCATTCGTTCCCGCGCTCACGGTAAGGGCGGTGATCCGCTGTATCGTCGTCGTGTACATTACCGTGGTGCCGAACGAGAGCACGGAATGTGGAGTAATGCGCCAATCGGCTTTGGCGCTCACGGTGTCCTTCAATAGATGCCTCTTATCCTCACGCAGCTCGATGCTCGAAAAGAAGGGCTTGCTGTTGGTGGCGCCTGTTCCGGCACCGCTCGTCGCCCAGTTTCTGCTCACCCAGTTGCCGGTGATGAAATAATCGGAGTGAGCCGCGGAAAGCACCAACCCAAATCGATTGTTGAGCGGGAGGGTGTAGTCGACACTGAATGAAGGTGTGATAGGCCGGAGAAAAGTTTCGTCGGGGAAGGCCTCCTTGCGGAAACTGAGATTGCGCGAATTCCCAACTAGGCTAACTTGATATCTGATCTCGGCGCGGGGGCGTTCGAACGCCTTCTTGGAAATCAGATTGATCGATCCGGCCATCGTATCCGCTCCGGTCGCGGGCGTGGGCACCTTCACGACCTCCACCCGTGAGAAGCTGTTGACCGAGACTCCGCTGAGCTCCACGTACCGCATGTCGCCGTTCGCGCCCGTGGATGAAATGGGTGCTCCGTCGGCCGTGACCACCGTGAGATTCGGCGGAAACCCCCGGACGAACACCGTCTCCGGTTCCGATGTCGAGGTGCCGCCTTGCATCTGCACCCCGGGTACGAACTTCAGAAAGTCGCCCATATTATTCGTCGGATCGTTGTTATTCTCCATCGAGACGACGCTCTTGATGTTCGGAGCGAACCGCTGCTCGTTGATCGCGATCGCCGTCCCGTCCGTTTCCTTGGTTGCGGCCACCACATAAGGGTCAAGACGAACAGTCGAATCCTGCCGGCCAAACAGCGCGGCGTTGGTCAGCGCGATATCCTGCTGGATCGTTTGCCCGGCCGCGACCGTGACCGGCACCTGTTGCAAATCGAGGCCGGTGTAGAATACCTCGATTAAGACGGCGCCGCTCGGTGCCCCGGGAAGCGTGTAGTTGCCGGAGTCGTCCGTCAGCGCAAGCAGGTCGGTCTGCTTCACGACCACGCGGGCTTTGTTCAGATAGCGGCCGGTGATCATATTTTTCACGCGACCCGTGATGGCGCCGGTGGGTTGGGCGCTGTCGGCGGCATGCAAACTGGCTCCGGGTGCAAGGGCGAGCGCCAGCCAGGCGCCGAGGAGAAGGAGAGGGTTGCGGGATTTCACGACTGGTGGAGAGTGGGAAGTGGGAGTGGGGGGAGGAGAGACGGCGACGGACTGATCGCTACGGCACACGGTGAGCGTGCCCGCGGGGTCATCGGCCGCGAGGGCGAGGCCCGTGCCGGCGACGAGGCGTTCCAGCGCCTCGCGCGGCGCGAACAAGCCGCGCAGCTCGGCGGTTCGAATACCGGCCACGGTCTCCGCAAAAAACACGATCTCCAGCCCGCCTTGTCGCGCGGCGAGCTTGAGCGTTTCCGCGGCCTGGCCAGCAGGCACGTCAAAGCTCCGCGCTCCTTCGCCGGCCATCGCGCTGCCGGCGACGGCCAGACCGAGAAGCCAGACGCAGCGCTGGAAAAAACAAATGCCTGGCATGCGGAAACGGAGTACAAGCATCCCCAGACGCCTCAGGCCGACGCTTTCACTAAGAGAATTTTCGCGAAGGCGCATTTTCACAGCGGGCCAGTTCGATGGACGCGGCCGAATGCCGGGCCCGATGTCACCGCTTCCGGTGCACCACAATCATTGTCGCGCTCCGGCGCTCGACATACAGGCCAGGCGCGGCGGCCAGGAATTTTGTGAAGCCTTCGACGTTGTCGGAACGAATCGAGGCCACGATCGGCAGTGCGCCCAGCTCGGCGTCCGCGAGCACGAATTGGACACTGTTCCGCCGGTTGAACTCGGCCACCGCCACCGCCAGCGGCGCCGAGGAAAAATCCAGCAATTGCGGCTGCCACGTGAGATGCCGCGCGATTTGCGCCGGTGTGACCGTCGTGACGCTCGGCGGCGCCGCGGAGACAAGCGAGACGGTGGCCCGCTGTCCGGCGATGAGTTTGGCGGTGGGAATTCTTATCGCCGTGGACGGGTTGCCCGAGACCGCGTTCGCCGCCATCCCCGCAATATCAGGCGAACTGACCGCGACCGTACCTTCCGCAACAAGCACCTCGACGGCGGTCGAATCGAGCCGCACGCTGAACGCGGTGCCGATCGCGCGCACATCGACGCTGCCAGCCCGCACCACGAACGGGCGCGCCGCATCTTTAGCCACCGTGAAATACGCCTCGCCCCGCACCAGGGTGGCGTGACGGGCGATCGATGTGAACGCGGTGGTGACGACCGCTCCGCGATTCATTTCCACCGCGGAGCCGTCCTCAAGGATGTGTCGCTCGGGATCGGCGCTTGCGATCGCCGCCGCCGGCGGTGCGGCTCGCCACCAAATAAACGCCACGGCCACTACGGCCGCCGCCGCCAGCGCCAGGGGCGCCAGTCGCCAAATCCGCGGCCGTCGCGGTGGCGCGAGCAGATCGGGATTCGGCTCTTCGCTATGCTCCGGGCGCCACTGCGCCAGCGCGGTGAAATCGGCGACGACGCTGCGATGCAGCGCGAACCAATCTCCGTGGCGCGGATCGGCGGCCAGCCATTGCAGGAAATCGTCCTGCTCGGTGGCGGTGAGGCCCCGATCGTGACGCGCCAGCCAGTCAGCCGCGGTCTGCGCCCGGTCACGGGCTGCAGGCGAATCTGGTTCCGGACGTTTCATGGCGCGGGCCTCCGGTCGGCGAGACGGCGCAGGACATATTCGGTGCACTTGTTCGTGCCAATCGCGAGCTGCGCCGCGACCGTGCGATCGGAAATGCCGAGTTTCTCGCCGATGATGCGCTGGGTGAGGCCGTAGACGATGCGGAGCGTCATCACCTGACGGCAACGCTCGGGCAGGGACTGGATGGCCTCGGTCAAGAGGGCGAGCTCCTGGTTGCGGGCGACGATGTCGAAGGCGCTGTCATGCTCATCCAGGACGTTTGAGAGGTCCGCTTCCACTAAGGGCCCCGTGCGCGAAATGTGGTGTCGCCGCAATTGGTCGATCGCGAGATTGCGCGCGGTGGCAAAGAGGAACGCCTTCGGCGCCTGCAATTCCCCCGTCACGTGCGCCCGCAACACGCGGAGAAACGCCTCCTGCATCACGTCGTCCACCGCCAGTCGGGAGCCGAAGGTGTTGACCAGCCACGCCCGCAACATGGGCGTGTGGGGTTGTACGTGCTCGGCAAACCACTGCGACTGGCTGAGCGCGGACGAGCGGGCTGGATCGGGCTCTGACATGGAGAAGCGGGAGCATTCCCGCCGGCCGTTCGTTACGGCGGGCACCCGTGGGCTTCGAGACAATTCGCCGGAGGGCCGCCACGTTGGCCGCGTCGGGGCGATACCGCTGGCGGCCGGTTGCTCTAGAGTAGCCCGGCGTGCGCATCAACCCCGCTGCGGTTTTGAGAAACGCGCCGCGTCGACGACCCGCGGCCGCGCGAAATGCACCCGAACGATTCTCCGGCCGCGGCCCGGACCGTGGCCCGTTGAACCCTGCTTTCAGAACGAGCGGCGAGGGGGCGGACGGGCCCGTGCGCCGCATGAGCGGGGGCCCCGGGCAGCCTCGAAAGCGCCCGCTTACTCCCGTGGTAAGTTTATCTGAATTTACCAGTCTTGATATGTATCAAGGCCGGTGGGGCCGTTTTGGTAGAGGGTGGGGGGGAACTTTTGCCACCTGTGAAAAACCGACTCCTGCTCTGCGTCTCGCTGCTCCTACCTTTCGCGCTTCCGGCGACTGAGACCCGCGGTAACTTTTTTACCGAAGGCAAACTCTCGCTTAACGCCCGACTGCGCTACGAGGGCGTCGAGCAAAGCGGCCTGCTTGAGGCGAGCGCGTTCACCCTGCGCACCCGCTTGGGATTTACCACGGGCGCCTACGCCGGCTTCAGAGCCATGGTCGAGGGCGAGAACATCATCGTCGCCGACGGCGACCGTTACAACCAGTCCGGCCTCAACCCGGCGGCGGCGCGGCGCGCCGTCGTAGCCGATCCCGAAGTTTCGGAGTTCAATCAAGTGTGGGTTTCCTATGCCACTGGCAAAACAGCCGCGACGCTCGGTCGCCAGCGCCTGGTCTTGGAAAATCAGCGTTTTATCGGCGACGTGGGCTGGCGGCAGAATCAGCAGACGTTCGACGCGTTTGTCGTGCAGGACAAGACGCTCGGCCAGACCACGCTGACTTACGCGTATCTCGATCGCATTAATCGTGTGTTCGGCGGGCGCCATCCGCAGGGCCACTGGGACTCGAAATCGCACCTGCTCAATGCGTCGCGGGCAGGCCTGCCCGCCGCGGGCACACTCGTCGCGTATGCGTACTGGCTCGATTTCGCCAACTCGCCCGCCAATTCCTGCGCCACCTGGGGCGGTAGTTACACGGGCGCGCTGGATCTCTCTGCTGCGGCCAAGCTGGCATTCCGCGCCGAATTCGCCACCCAAACGGATCACGGATCGAGCCGGCTCGATTACGCTGCGCACTATTATCTCGCCGAGGCCGGCGCGACGGGGAAGCCCGGCAGCCTTTCGCTCGGTTATGAGGTGCTCGGATCCGACCACAACGTCGGGTTCAAGACTCCGCTCGCCACGCTCCACGCCTTCAACGGCTGGGCCGATATCTTCCTCGCGACGCCAGCGGCCGGTCTCGTCAATACCTACGTCAAGGGCGCCGCCAATTTTCCCCACGGTTTCGCGTTCACCACCTTCTACCATTGGTTCGAATCGGATGCCGGTCGGACAAAATTCGGCCACGAGTTCGATGCCTTGGTGTCGCGAAAATTCGGCAAGTATGTGACGGCCGCCGCCAAGTATGCGGATTTCCGGCGCGACGGTCCGATTTTTCCCAACGTGCGCAAAGTCTGGGTGCAACTCGAGTTCGTCTACTAAAAATTGGGTGTCCGGCGATCGCGAGCGCGTTCGGCCTCCTCCTTTGAGTGTGGCGAAGTAATCCTCGAGTTGCGGATACTAGCCGAGCAGACCTCGCCAGACGGTCCGGCCCAGTGTTGAGCTCGCGGCAAGTGAACGACGGCGCGGCCCCAGAATGCCCGGAACCGCTTCGGGATTCAGCCGCCCGGGGGGAAGCCCGCGGATGCGGACGGGGGATCATCGCCAAGACTATGGGCGGGCTCGTCTCGCCACCGCGGCGAGATCGCCTGCCTCGCAGTCCGCGCCTCCAACAACCCGCCTACAGGTTTAAGTTCTTCACCTCAATCAGCCCATTCAGCATGAGCACGACGGACTGCACCATCGGGCACGGCGGGCAGGAAAACCGCACCCGGTCGCGGACGTAAGCGATGTCCTCCACGGGGAGCTTTCGCATCTCGTCATTGATCTGCTGCAGCAAAGCTTCATCGCGCATGTCTTGTGGCCCCGACGCCAACTGGCGGAGGGCTGCGCGAACCTTGGGATTGAGAGAACGGAAACTCATGATGCCAGTCGCGGAACGTGCACACCCCGCCCCGAATGGCCAGCCTGCATGGCACGAACCAAGGCAGCCGCAGGGATTGGAATTTTTCGCACCAAACGGCGATCGGGTTCATAACCGAACAGCAACTGCCGCCGCCTGAACGCCAATTGCATTTTTGCTGCGGCTGCCCGGCCACCGCCTTTCCTCACATGTGCTCCTCGTAAGTGATGTCGATCTTGGCGAGGAAAGCCTGCTTTTTGGCCGCGCCTTGAAAGCGGATGCTATGCGTGAGCTCATCGTAGACCCAGCCGTTCTGCGCATCGGGGCCGACTTCCTTCCCATCGACCAGCACGCGGACGGTGTCTGGGGCGAAAATCGCGGTCGGCCCGACCGGCTCGAGCGCCACGGCCACCGTGTCGGCGATGCGGTCGCCCAGCGCCGCCAGCGGGGCTGAAAAATCAGTGTCAATGTTGAGCACGGTGCCACCGGTGAGCTCGGCGGCGCGCCGGTGCGAGACGTTGTTCGGCGAAACCACCGCGTGCATCTCGAGCTTTCCGCGCTTGTTGCCCTTCGCGATGATGAACGGACGCAGCACCCAGTAATTGATATAGCCATCCAGGGTCTGGCGTTTCTGGGGATTGCGTGTGTTGTATTGATTCAGCAGGTCGGGAAGTTTGCCGTTTTCGACCCATTCGGCCTGGGGCGCACCTTTCCGCTGCTCCTTCCACACGGCCATGCGCGTCTCCTCTTCGTCCATGAAAAAGACCACAATAGTGGTGGCTTCCGGGCGCAGAAACGCGTGCTGCTGATTGTAGGAGCCCGCCACCAGATTGTACACGGCCGTGAACGCCGTGCGGTTGCTGTCGCCGTTTGTGCCGACTTTCACCAGCTCGGCGAAGAGGCTGTCGGGGGTTTGGGGGGTGACCCAGGGGTGGGCCATCACGGGGAGCGTCACGAGATTGCCGTTGCTGGCGACGCGCTTGGTCACCGCCTTGGGTCGGCCGCGATTGTCGAGCACGGGCTTCCCGACCGGGTCGAGTTGCACCGACCGGACCTCCTTGAAGTACGCTTGGTCGTCGGGCTGGCGCCCCGGAGTCGCGTTGACGAAATCCGTCGTCAGCACGCCGATGCGATAATCCAGATCGCGCGTGTGGAAGAGCTGCCGAAAGCGACTCAGGTTGTCGGCGATGCGGCTCTGGTGCGTGGCCATGGAGCGCGAATTGTTGATGACGAACAGGAGGTCCACCTCCCGGCTGCGGGAGCGATCGACCTCGATTTTTTTCACGCTGCGGATCGGCTCGACCTTGATGGCAATGAAATTCTCCACGCCAAGATGCGCGTTGTTTTCGTCCATCGTGTAATACCTGAAGCGATCCTCGCCGATGAAGCCCGGGTTGGGCGCATAAGTGAGTAGGCCCGTGGCGCGGTCGAGCTTGGCCGTGCCGTGCTGCGCTTTCCGCTTGTCGTCGAGCAGGAAGGAAACCTTGGGGGTGACGATGCCGATGCGCTCGGTCAGTGGCATAAAATCCTCATGGCTGGGCAGCTTCTGGGTGACCGGCGTGTTCGGGCGCGTCGTCACGGAGACGTCGCGGATGTTCCAGTTGCGTTCGCGGTTGGCGCCGACCTCAAATTTGTCGAGCACGACGGGGGGAGGCGGGTTAACGTGAATCGTGACCGTGTTCTTGTACACCAAGCCCGACGTTTCATTGCGCACGCTGTAGGAGAATGAGTCGTCGCCGGTGTAGTTCTCCTGCGGCCGATACGCGAAATAGCCGAGGCGTGAAGTCTTGTTCTTGAAAAAATCTGCGTCATCGCCTCCTCCCGCCAGGCCGACGCGGCCAAACAGCGGCTCCTTGGTGATGGTGTAGATCAAATCCGTGCGCGAATCGGGGCTGAGAATCTGGGGCGCGACCACGAGTTGCCCGTGCACTCCGGTTTGCTCCGCCTCAAGCTCCAGCGGGGTGGTGGAGACGATGGCATCCTTGTCACTGGACGTGGCGGCGTCGGCGGCGAAGACCGGCGCCATCGCCAGCATCAACATCAGGCTCAGTACGCGCAGCCACTCGCGGGCGTTAATTTCAAGGCTCATAGTGGTTAAGGTTTTGCGGCGCATATCTTCTCTCTGCGTCATGTTAGTCTCGGAGAGGTTCCGCCCGGCGGTGAAGATCACGTGAAATGCCCCACAATTTAACCACGACGGGACACGTAGAAACGCTATTTTGCGCCGCGCCAGAGTTGGGCGCGCTGCCATTCGGCGCCGGGACGATCGACGCGGAATTGCACCAGCCGCCGCTGTTCCGCTTCGGTGACGTAGGCGGTGCAGCCATCGGGTCCGCCGAAACAGATGTTCGTGGGGCTCCGGCCGAGCACGGCGATCTCCTTCAGCTCATCGCCGCGGGGCGAAAGTTTGACCACCGTGCCCTTGCCGTGACGTGTGATGTAAAGATTGCCGTCGACGTCGCAGCGCATGCCGTCGAAGCCGAAATCGGGAAATTGTTTCAACAGCCGCTTGTTGGCCAGCGTACCGTCGCGCGCGACGTCAAAGACCCACACATTGCGTTGCACGCTTTCATTCACATATAGGAGCTTGCCGTCGGGACTGACCTCGACGCCGTTGGTGGTGCCCATGTCGGCGGCCGCGCGCATGACCTTGCCGCCCGCGGCGATCCGCCAGAGTTGGCCGCGGCCATTTTTCCAATCGGGATCGCTCGCGTATAACGTCCCGTCGGGCGCGAGGGCGATGTCGTTGGGCTGGTTCATCGACGGCTCGTGCGCATACACCGTGACGGCCTTCGTCGCGGGATCCACGAGCAGCACGTTATGCCCCACGTAATCGGCAATGTACATCCCCCCGCCCTTCCGGAAACGAATGCCGTTGCCGACGCTGGCGCCGGGCAACGTCAACCAGAGCTCAGCGTTCCCGGTCGGGGAAACCTTTCCGATGGTCCCGTGCACACGGTAGTTCACGGCGTAAACGTTGCCGTCCGTGTCGCAGGCGGGACCTTCCACCCCCTTGGTAAAGCTGCCCTCGGCGGTGAACGGCGTGGCGACAAAAAGCGGCGGCGTGGCGGCCCGGGCGTTCAAGGTGAGCGCCAGCAGAAGAACGAGATTCAGGATGGAACGTGGATTCATGGGGTGGGGAGTGGGGGAGAGGCCGCCGGTTGCGCCGGCAGTTGGGTGATCCATTGCGCCAGGAGAGCCATGCCGGCGCCGTCGGGGATGTTGGATCCCACGGGCGGCATCTGGCCCGCGCCGCGGAGGACCGGGCGGTAAACGAGCAGCGAACGATCCGGCGCGCCCGGCACGACGAGCTTCGCGTCGGGCACGCCAAAGGTGGCATGCATGGGAGTCTCGTTCCACAGGCCCATTTCCTTTTCGGGAATGGTCACCGCGAGCTGCATCAACGAATTGCCGCCGGCATTGCGCGAGTGGCAGTGCGAGCAGTTGGCGTGGAGATAGGAGCGCGCGCGATCGTTCAAAGCCGCCGTGGTGTCGGCGGGATCGGTCAGCCGCGGCAGTTTTTCCGCCGCGAGGGGGAGGAGGGGGCTGTCCGTGGGCGACGGGCGCTGACGCGACGATGGTTGGACGAGCGCGAGCAGGGCCTTGTCCTCGCGACCTTTGGCGGCGAGTTCGCGGCGCCATTCGCTTTCCTCGTGGGCGCCGCGGTTCACGCGAAGCACGCCGTAGTGCTCCCAGCGCGTGAGCTGATCGCCCCGATTGAGCTGCAGGGTGGAGAGGCCCAGCACGAAATTCGCGGCGCGGCTGTGGCAGAGCATGCACTCCTGCTTGCCGGGAATCCGCCAGGTCTGGCCGTTGGCGAGCTTCCGGTCTTCGCCGGCGGACGATACGAGGGTCGCGTCCGTTTGCGCTTCGTTCCACGCATAGCTGTACGCGGCCCATTCGTTTTGCTGCTTCAGCAACACCCGCGTTTCCATGCGCCGCTCCTTGAGCGTCAAGGTCTGCACGATCGCGGCGCCGTCCGGAAAATTCCAACCGCCCTGATCCTTCACCTCCATGCGTTCGAGACCGGGCAGTGCGATCGCGCGCTCGCTGGTCGCGCCGTCGTGCCAGCCGTTGACGTTTACCGCGTAGGGGATGAGCGCGGGATGCCGCTGCAGCGCGGCAGTGTTGGTGAACAATCCGGTGTCGCTCAGTTTCGCAGGGAACGGTGCGGCGGCGGCGGGAATTCCTGGAACCAGTTTGCGAATGGCATTGCCGAGATAATCGACGACCAGGATGTCGCCCGCCGGCGATTCGCAGAACGCGGTGATCCCCAGGGTGGTGTCGGCAATCATGGCCTGCTCAAGGATTTTCCCGCCCCGCTGCTGCACGGCCCAGATCTGGCCGGTGCTGTGATCACCATAGATATAGCGTCCGACCAGCTCCGGAAACTTTTTCCCGTAATAGACGATGCCACCGGTGAGCGAACGGAAATCGGTGTGCGGATGTTCGATCAGCGGGGCCGTAAACGGCGTGGGTCCGCGCGGCCGATGCTGATGAAACGGGTGACTGCCTTCCATAATCGGCCAGCCATAGTTTTCCCCGCGCCTCACAATCCGCGCGTATTCCCAGACATCCTGGCCGTTTTCGCCGACCCAGAGCTCGCCCGTCTGGCGATCCAGCGTGATGCGCCAGGGATTGCGAAAGCCATAGGCCCAGGTCTCGGGCCGGGCGCCGGGCGTCGAAATAAAGGGATTGTCTGGCGGCACGCGGTACGCGCGACCACCCTCCGGACGATCCACGTCGAGGCGCAGTACCTTAGCAAGGAGCCGCGTCAAATCCTGACCCGAGGACCAACCGTCCGAGTCGCTGGTGCCGTCTCCACTGGTCGTATACAGCATGCCGTCCTGCCCGAAGGTCAGGGCGCCGCCGTTGTGCCCCTGGGAGTGCCACTCGATGATCACCAGCCGGGAGGCGGCGTCGATGCGGCCAGCCTGGTCCATCGTGTAACGGACGACACGGCTGTTGAATTCCTCCTTGCCCGGACCGAAGCGTCCGTTGGTTCCCAGGTAGAGGTAGCCGTTTTCCGCGAACTTTGGATGGAAACACACATCATAAACCGATTCCTCCAACTCCAACAGAAGGTCGGGCTGCGTCGCGGCGGCATCATCCGGCAGACGGCAGATCCGCGCGTTGCGGATCGGTGCGTAGCCATTGCATTCGACGAGGATAAAGCTCGCCCGCCCGGGTTCCGGCACGAGGACGAGCGGCTGTTTGGTCTGCAGTTGCGCGAACGCCGGGGCGTCCTGAAAGCGTGGCGGCGGCTCAGGCGAGCCGACGAGACGGGAACCTTCCCACGGGACGCGCGGAGTGCCCGTGGCGCTCGTCCCCGCCGGTCCGATGAAAGTCAGCGGCACGTAGTCCTCGTAACGATGAAAATTCGGCTCGGTCAAATCTGTGTTGGTGGAAAGCGCGGGCTCGGCAAAGCCCGCCGAATAATCATAGCGGCAAAGCGAGTGCCGCCACGTCTCGCCGGGCACCGGACGCCCGCCAGTCGGCAGAAAATCCCGCCATGGGATCCGGCCTTCCACCGTCCACCCGCGGTCCTGGTCCGAGAAATTATTGAGCGTGCCTCGCACGGACACGGCGGACTCGAGGTGAAATTCACGGTCGCTTTTGAAGCGGCTGTACCCGCCGGCTCCGCGCGACGGCAGAAACATGTCGAGCTTGCCGTTGCCGGCGTTCACCTCGAATTCGTAATAGCCCGGCTTGTCCAGTGCGGGTTTGAAAAACAGCTCAAAGACATCGCACGTCCAAATCGCGCCATCCTGCTCGGTGATGTTGGCGAACACGTCGGTGTCCTCCAGGTCCGCGGAAAAATAGAGGTACTCGCGATCCCAGAGCAGCCGGGCCTTGGTGGCCGTGGGCGGCTTGCGGCGGCCCTCGGGCAGCCACGACGCGCGAAAGTTTTCCACCACCTGGGCTTGGCGCCACACGGCGTCATCCAGTTTGCCATCGATGATCGGCGGCCTGTCCGCCCAACGGCATTCGAAGCGTTCCGCCACGGCTGCGGTGGCAGCAGTGCCGCCGAGACCGAGGGCGGCCAGGGGCCAGGTGAGTAGCGCTCGCCAGCGGCACTTCACCGGCGCGGAAAGAAACGTGCGACACATGGTTCGGGTGGGTTCGATGGCGGGGGAGGGGCTGGGGGAGAAGCAAGCAGCCGCCGTCCCGAGGTCAATGGCTGCAAAACATCGTGGCGCAGCTTCCCCGATCAAAGCGCCGGTGGGGAATTCGGCGCGCGCGCGCCGAATCACGCTCGCAGAATCCGCCGATTCCGAATGGATTGCGCGTTGCGCCGCGCCGCCGGTTGGTGTTTCTAACGAGCCTCTCTTCCGTTCGATCATTCCCTGCTTATGAAAATCATCCCGTTTACCCCCTCCCGCTTGGTCCCGCGAGGCCACTTGGTCGCGTTCCTCGGATTGCTGACCCTCTGCGTCACGCCGGCCCGCGCCGCCGACTCGCCCGTGATCGTGCCCGACAAACCGATCATGCTCTTTAATGGCAAAGACCTCACGGGCTTTTACACGTGGACCGCGGAGTTTGGACGCTTGGATCCGAACCGGGTATTCACCGTGGTTGACCAAGTCGATGGCGCGCCGGCGATTCGCTCGAGCGGTCAAAATTACGGCGGCATCATCACGAACGAGCGTTACGCCAACTATCGCCTGCTGGTGGAATTCCGCTGGGGCACGATCACTTGGGGTCGGCGCGCCAACCGCACGCTCGACAGCGGCATTCTCCTTCATTGCCAGGGCGAGGATGGCAATTCCAGTCCTCTCTTCCGCGGCCCGTGGCCGAGTTCAGTCGAGTTTCAGATCATCGAAGGCGGCACGGGCGACGTGATTCTCGTCAACGGCTTCATTCCCGGCAAAAGCGAAAAGCTGGTGCCCAAGATGACGTTCACCGTGCAGCCAGGGAAGACCGTGTGGGACCCCAAGGGCGTACCGACGGAATTCAACAAGGGCCGCATCGACTGGTGGGGCCGTGATCCGGGCTGGAAGGATGAACTTGGCTTCCGCGGCGCCAGGGATGTCGAGAAACCGGCCGGGCAATGGAACGCGCTCGAAGCGATTGTCGACGGCGGCAACATCGTTTATTTTGTCAACGGTGTGAAAGTCATGGAAGGCACCAATGGCAGCTACAAGGACGGTCGGTTGCTCTTCCAATCCGAAGGGGCAGAAATTTTTTTCCGGAAGATCGAACTCCACCCACTCAAGCGCTAAGGACGCGGCGCCCGCAGCGCCGACAAGTTTTCACTGCAGGCTTGGCCGGCTTCGTGCCGATCAGGCCTGCAGTTTTTTTGGCGTCCGCTGGAGCAATTCACGGCGTCAGCACGATTTTGATGCACTCATCCTGTTTCTCGCAGAAGATTTTATAACCTGCGGGAGCGTCTTCCAGTTTCATGCGGTGCGTGATGACAAAACTCGGATCGATCTCTCCCTTTTGCACGCGTTCCAGCAGCGGCTTCATGTAACGCTGCACATGGGTTTGGCCGGTCTTGAGCGTGAGTCCCTTGTTCATCATGGCACCCAAGGGAATCTTGTCCCCGAAGCCCCCGTAGACGCCGGGAATCGAGACGGTTCCGCCATTGCGGCAGGCGCGAATCGCCTCACGCAGCGCGATCGGCCGCTCGGTTTCCATCATCAGCGCCTGCTTCGTCCGGTCGTAGGCATATTCCAGCGCGCTGGCGCCATGCGCCTCCATGCCCACGGCATCGATGCATGAGTCGGGTCCGCGTCCGCCGGTCATTTCCAGCAGGGTTTCGTACGTGTCCTTTTCCTCGTAGTTGATGATTTCGGCCCCGCCTTCGTCATGGGCCATGCGCAACCGCTCGGGAAAGCGGTCGATGGCAATGACCCGCTCCGCGCCCAGCATATAGGCGCTCTTGATCGCAAATTGCCCGACGGGTCCGCAACCCCAGACCGCTACCGTATCACCGGGTTGGATATTGCAGTTTTCCGCCGCCATGTAACCGGTGGGAAAAATGTCCGAGAGAAACAGCACCTGCTCGTCCGACAAATCCTCCGGCACTTTCACGTGGTCCACGTCGGCATAGGGCACGCGGACGTATTCCGCCTGGCCCCCGGCATAACCGCCGGTGAGATGGGAGTAGCCAAAAATCCCGGCCGGGGCGTGGCCGAACATCTTTTCGGCCAGCAGCGCGTTGGGGTTGGAGTTTTCGCAGAGCGAAAACAGCGACTGGTTGCAGAAGAAGCAGCAGCCGCAGGAGATCGGGAACGGGACCACGATGCGGTCGCCCACTTCGAGGTTCTCCACGCCGGGCCCTTTTTCCACGACCTCCCCCATGAACTCGTGCCCCACGATGTCCCCTTTCTCCATGGTGGGAATGAACCCGTTGTAGAGGTGAAGATCCGAGCCACAGATCGCGGTTGAGGTGACGCGCACGATGGCGTCGCGCCGATTCAGAATTTGGGGATCGGGGACATTATCTACCCGCATATCGCGTTTACCGTGCCAGCAGTTTGCTTTCATTGTTCTTTTTTTGAATAGGTTTAGGGGAGTTCAGGTGCGCAGGGCGTCGTCGAACTTGCGGGAAGTGCTTCGGGAGCGCCCGGAAGACTGTCCTTCAGTGCGCGTCACCTCGCCCGTTTCCAGCAACTGCTTGATGCGCCGGAGATCGACAGGGATTTGCTTTTCCGGCGCTTCGCCAAAAAGCTTCGTGATCGTGGCGCCCAATGCGCCCGCCGGCGGATCGTATTTCAGCGCAATGCGAACCACCGTGCCGCGGCCTCCGGGAGCCGATTCGAAGCGGACCGTGCCGGCGTTATCGACGGTTGCTCCCGGCAGCGACCGCCACGCGATCAATTCGTTGGGCGTGTCGGCGATGATCTCCGCATCCCATTCCACGTCAGTACCCACCGGGCCCTTTGCCACCCAGTGGGAATGGCGGTCGTCGCTTACCGTCACCGATTTGAGGTGATGCATGAACTTCGGCAGGTTCTCCAAGTTTCGCCAGAACCGGTAAATTTCCTCCGCGGGTCGATCGATGGTGATCGCGAACACCTTTCGCGGCCCGTCCCCTCCCTGCCATTGCTCCGCCATGGAACCCGGGCGTGCTGCAGAAACCCTTCCGCTGCGGTCGCGGTTGCGATGATGGCCATTGGCCTGGCTAAGTCGGTAGGCGCAGAGCGCATCCAGGACGGTGACTCCCGCCACGGCGGCGATCGCGGTGCGGATCCGCCGGGGATCATCGGCATTCTCTTTCAACGCGGAGGCGAGTGACGCCAGATCGACGGCGTCGCCGGCGACGCGCGACCACATCCAGCCCGGGTGCGGATCCCGGCTGCTTAAAAGTCCGATGCCGCTTGCGATCTCCCGCAAGCCAAAGGTGCGGATGAGATCTTCGTGGCCGTCGACGCCGATCGCGTCGGCGACTTTGCGCGGTGCGAGAAGCTCCGCCAGACCCAGTCCGATGCCAAACCAACCCAATCCTCGTGCCAGTTGCTGATCATTCATGGCGGCCAATATGACCGCGAAACTACAAAATTAAATGGGGCGAAACGCGTGGCGGCGCGTGGGACAGCCAGGCGCACCCCGCTGGGAATATCCGGGGCAACCTTCCGGTTTATTCCGCGCTCGGACACCGCTTAACGTATTTATATTGGCACTACGATTATCGTCCGGGCCGTTGTTCCGAGATCAGGCCGACCACGGCAAAATCATAATCGTTGGGCAGGCGCATGGTTCCCCGCAACCAGAGCACGGCGCTGCCCCTGGTCATTCCCGTTGGGGCCACCGGCCGGATGTTGTCATGCGTGGAATCGCGGGTGAGCGCAGTCCACGTCCACGTGACCCCGCCATCGGGGGTGCGGCCTTGGAAGAGTTCCCAATGCCGCTTGCCGTCCGCGGCGCTCAGCAGCGGCGCGCCCGTCGCCGGGTCCGCGTTCGACGACACGTAAACCACGCTCACGTCCTGGGGATCCAACGTGATCAGGCCCGTGCAATCGTCGTCCTCCACCGCATGCACCTCGCCGCCGGCGAAGGCGATCTCGCGATCCTGCCATTGGCTCCCGGTCCAGCGGGCGTAGCGGTACCGGTGATCCGCGCCGATCGGCCGCCTTGGTCGCAGGCTGCCGGTGTCCTTCTGCACGGAATACACGACATGGGGATTTCCGTCCGCATCGAGACGAAGATCGCTGATCATGGTCACGCTTTCCTGGTTCGCCTGAAAAATTCCCGTGGCCTCGTCGGCGCGCTTCAATCCTTCGCGCAGGCTGCGAATGCGCCGGCCGTCGCTCGTGTGCAGGAAGCCGTCGCGGTAGAAAACGTGGTGGACGCCGTTGCCATAGCTGACGCGATGCCCATCCGTGAATGCCAGGTGGATCGTATCGCGGCCGTTGCCGGCGAATTTGACGTAAGGCACGTCTTTCGACGGCAGATCGATGACGATCGTGCCGGCGTTCCAGGAAAGGCCGCCGTCATCGGAATAGCTCCACGACGGCATGTTTTTCCGCTCCAAGCCACGAAAGAAATTGAGCAGCCGGCCCCGGCCGTCGTTCTCGGCCGACAGGTAAAGCAAATTGGGGAAGGTCACCCGCGCGGACGCAGGCAGCGCAAAGACCAATTCGTCTTCCCAGCCGCTGAACGTGCCTGCCGCCGACGATAACCGATGCAAAAGTTTCTCGTCGCGGCCGTGCTGCGAATACACCGCCAGCACCCGGCCATCCGGCCGGGCCAGCAGCGCGGGACAATTGTGGTCGTCGTACCACTGCTTCTGTTCGGCCGGGGTGGCGGCGTGATGCAGCGTGTGACGCCGTTTTTCGCCCGTCCGCAAATCGTACGCCACTGCCTCCACGTCGCCCCGGCGGTTCGGGTCGCGGGCGCCGGCGGCGACGGAGCCCACGATCAGTTTGCCGTCGGCCACGATGGCGCGGTCATCCTGCAGCCAGTTCCAGGCCCCGTCGTCATTGAACATGATGACGCCGGAGGCCGCGCGCCCGGCGACGAGCGTCGCGACGAAAGCCGCGGCGGGAATCCAACGCCAGGCCGTGCGAAGGGAAAAGCCGGCGAGGGGAGTTTTCATCGGTTCATGCCCGCGATTTCCCGACGCGCGTCGGGAATGTCAAGCTGCGCGGAAAAAACGGCGACGCGACGGCGGAGGGTGATTGGGCCGCCCCGGCGTTATTTTTGGGGCGCGGGAACAGGTGACGACTCCGAGGGTCTGCGGGGAATCCCGACGTGAGGACCCAACGTATCCTTCCGGAAACTACCGAATTGGCGGCCGCTGCGCTGTTTGGGCCAGCGGACCAAATGTTACTTCCTCAATCCTGGACGCATCACCCATCATGAATGACAACCGCGACAAAAAAGACAAATCTCGTAACCCGGATCCCATCACAGGCGCGCCAGGTTCTCACCCGGTCGGTACTGGCCTCGGCGCGGCGGCCGGTGGCGCGGCCGCCGGCGCGGCAGCCGGCACCGTGGCCGGCCCCGTTGGAACGCTCGCCGGAGCCGCGGTCGGCGCGATCGTGGGCGGATTGATCGGCAAGGGGGTGGCGGAAAAAATTGATCCTACCATTGAGGACCGCTACTGGCGCGAAAATCATTCCCGGCAAGGCTACGCCAAGGGACGGCCCTTCGAGGATTTTCATCCCGCCTATCGCGTCGGTTACGAGGGCTACTCCGAATTTGGCGCGGCCGGCGACACCTTTGAAAATCGGGAGGCGGAATTGCGGAGGCGCTACGAACAGCAGCGCGGCACATTGGGTTGGGACGAAGCTCGTCCCGCGTCCCAGGCAGCCTGGCGGAAATTCGAGAAGAAGCCCCCGAACACAGAAGTTGATACCTACGGTGATCCGCGCTCCTTGTAATTTAGCCGGGGATACGTAGCGCCGTTCCGCCGCCGGCGGCTTTTGCCGCGACGCGGGCGGGCGTCAAGCGCGCGGAAAGTAGGCAGGGGTCTTCCGGGGCCATGGGAAAAGGCGCCATCCCGCCTAGCCCGTTGCCGGATGGGTGGAGACCCAAGATCCAGTGCGCGGTGTCTCTGCTATTTTGACGCCTGTCCCGTCAACCCGCTTTAACCATGTCCACGATATCTCTTTCGGAAACTCTGCGCGCCACCCCCGCTTCGTCCTTTGCCGACCCGCTCGCGACCACACCCGAAGCTCCCACCACCTCGGCTGGGGCCATTATCAAAATGTCACAGACTCCGCTTTGGGAGGATTCTCTCCCGCCCATTTTGGTGGCCGAGGATGATCCGGACGACGCGTATTTCATTCAGCGCTTCATTCGCAAGACCGGCATCAGCAACGGCGTCCGGCTGTTTAGCGACGGCACCGAAGTGGTGAATTTTCTGGGGCGGGTCATGGCGCAAGCGGCCGGGCATCGCCATCGCGCGCCGCTGCTCCTGTTTTTGGATCTGAAGATGGCGGGGCTGGGCGGCTTTGGCTTCCTGGAGTGGGCGCGAGCCCAGAAGGATCTGGGGCCGCTGACCATTGTCGTGCTCTCGAAGTCGAGTGAGCCCGAAGACATGGCGCGGGCGATGGCCTTGGGCGCGCATCGTTATCTCGTGAAGTACCCCAGCTTGGCGACGTTCGCCACGATCATTCGCAGCGTTTACCCGCCGAAGGTGTTTTGACGGTTAGTTAACCGCGGCCAGTTGTCCGCAGCCTGCCGCGATATCAATCCCCCGCCGCTGCCGCACCGTGCTGGG
>JBEENF010000002.1:0-31945 GCA_041192325.1 Verrucomicrobiota bacterium | reverse complement strand
AACAGGGATTTCTTCATGAAGATAATAAGGCAGTACGGGCGCAGTGTAGGCACGGCCTGACGAACTTGGAAAGCGTGGAGTGAGGCCGAATTTTGGGGTCCGGACCGGCGTGCTCTTCCGTCCCTGCTCGCACCTCGATCCCAAGCGTAACGCTGGCCGAGCCTGGAATTGGCGCTTCAATCGAGCCCCCGCGCCGTCAATTCGTTCTCGTCCCAGCCGAAATAGTGACCGAGTTCGTGCAGGTACGTCAGGCGCACTTCGTCGCGGAAAACGTCAAGATCCTCATCCGCATAATCCCAGAGGCTTGCGAGGTAGAGCAGGATCTGCGGCGGCGTGGGATTGTCCTGCGTCAACGCCTGGCCGTGCGCGCTGCCCATGAACAGGCCGAGGATATCCGGCTCGAAACCTTCGGCGAGCACGTCAGGGCCCGGTTTTTCCTCGTAAAGCACGATCACGTTCCGCGCGTGCCCGCGTAATTCCGGAGGCAACCGGCGCTGCGCTGCACCCACGGTGTCGGCGGCCACTTCCAGCAGGCGGGAAAGCGTCATGGTGTGGGAGCCTTACGCTCGCTGATCGCCCGAGATGTCATACTTGTCAAAGCGTTCGCCCAGCAGCCACAAGCCGCACCAGACCTCGGCGGCGATGATCACCACGGCCGCACTGGCGCCGACATTGAGGGCCCACGCCGGGCCCATGAAGGGGTGCAGGATGAAAATCAGCAGCGCGGCAAACGCCGCTGCCGGCAGCAGGGCGAGCACCATCGTCAGCAGTTGCGCGAAGAAGAAGAGCATGCGCAGCCCCGCCACCTCGGGGCCCCCGCGCCCCCGGCTGATCTGAAACCACGCGGGAAAGACGAGCGCGGCGGCGTTGGGCACCAGCAATTGCAAGGTCACGAGCGCGGGGGTGATCACCGCCAGCCAGAGGGTGGCCGTCACCCGCAGCGCCGGGGTGAGCCACTCGGCGCGAAGTTGCGCTGGCTGCAAAGTGATCGCGGCCGCCAGCAGCGTGAGCCAGAGCAGGCCGGTTAGGATGACCGCCGGGGTCAGCAGTTCGCCCAACACGATTTGCCACCCGGGCAGCGGATAGGTCTTGAGCATGTCGGCATGGAGCAGATCGCTCCGAATATCCTGGCGGGCAAATTGCGGCCCAATGACCAGCAGATACACCCCCAGCATCGCGGCCCCCGCGCCAATCACCGGCTGGAACCCCCGCCAAGCCGGCTGCGCCGTCATCCACATCCCGCCGGCCGTGACGATACCCGCCATCACGAGCAGCGTGCGCAGGTTGAAGTAGGGCCACGTGGACAACAGATTTTTCCACAGGAAAGCCACCTCGGCGCGTCCCGTCCCGCCCAGGCGAAACGGCGCCGCGCGGCCCAGCGTGGGCACGCGGCCAAAGCGGCTCTGGCCGGAGCGCCAGGCCGTCAGTCGGGCGGATCGCTTTTGCGCATGGTCGATGGCGGCGTCCTCAAACGCCACGGCGGCCTTCACCACCCACAGGTAATGCGCGCCGATCACAAGCGCCGCCGGCCCCAGCGCGAAATAGAAGGCGCTGGCGTCGGCGGCGAGGAAGGGTCCGAGCACGAGTTTGAAGGGCCAAAGCACCCAGCTCAGCGGGGCGGTCGTCGTGAGCGCCACGATCCAGTCGGTCAACGGCCGCAACGCCGCCGCGTCGTCCCAGGCGGGAAACCGCGCCGCTGCCGGCAATCGCCCGAACGTCGGGACGATCGCGGCCAGAAGAAACGTCAGCGCCAGGACGCGTCGCCAGATCGCGCCCAAGCCGGCGTCGCTCAGCCGTGTCAGCGTAAAATTGGCTCCGCTATAGTGCAGGTTCAGCGCCGAAAACACGAACCACCAGCCCAGCGCGTGCGTGAGCGGGTTGCCGCCGAGAAAGCTCCAGCGATTGGAGATCAACATCATCACCGTGGCGCCCGCGAGGCTCCGGGCTTGGCCGCTGAGCAGCCGGAAATGCACCAACGCCCGCCGGGAGACGGGCGCAGGAAAAAGAAACGCGATTTCCGCCTCCGAGAATCCCAGCGCGGCCCGCTGCGTGGGCACGATCCAAATGAGGGCGACAAACACGAGCAGGGCGAGCGCGGCGAAGGCGAGGGCGGCGGGCAGCCAGTGCGCGGGCACGGCCGCGCTGACCACTTCCGTCACGTCCAGCATTTCCGCCGGCAAGTGACGACTGCTCCGGGCTGGAGCCGGGTCGCCCCAATTTCGGAAGAAGAAGAACCAAATATAGCAGGCGAACGCGAGCAGACCGAGGAGCTGCGTGGGATGACGCAGACCTTTCACCCGCCGCCAGCTCCAGTTCACCAACGAGGTGAATCGCAGATAAAGCAGCGCGTTGAGCATGGCTTCGCCGCGACTACCGCCCCGCTGCGGGCGCTGACACTTTCATGAGCGCCCGCGGTGGGGCGCCGAATTGAGGCGAAGAAAGCATTTGCATGGGCCGGAGGGTCTCAGTTTTCCGAATCGCCGGTGGCCCGGATGAACACGTCTTCGAGGCTCACCGTGGCGTCGCCGTTGCTGAAACGCGCCGCGACTTCGGCGAGGGGCCCGTGGGCGATCTTGACGCCCTTTTTGAGAATCAGCACGTGCGAGCAGACTTCCTCGAGCAAATGCAACAGGTGCGAGCTGAGCACGATGGTGGAGCCCGCGCGCGCGCGCTTGAGAATCGAATTCTTCATCCGGCGGATGCCCAGCGGGTCCAGGCCGGTGAGGGGTTCGTCGAAAAACAAGACCTTCGGCGCATGCAGCAGCCCACAGGTGATCGCGAGCTTCTGCTTCATGCCGCGGGAAAGCTCCGTTGGCAACTGGTCGGCCTTGTCCGCGATCTCGAATTCCTCCAGGAGCGGCTGCGCGATCGCTTCATGGTTGGGTACGCCGTAGATGCGGGCGACGAAGTTGAGGTGCTGGCGGACGGTCAGGTAGTCGAAGAGCCGTGGTTCGTCGGGAAAAAAGGCGAGGCAGCGCTTCGCCTCCACCGGATCGATCGCCGAGTCGTGGCCAGCGATGCGGACGGACCCGGCGGTCGATGGAATGATGCCGGCCAAACACCTGAGGGTGCTGGTCTTACCCGCGCCGTTGGGGCCCACCAAACCGAGCACTTCCCCCGGCCCGGCGGCAAAGGATAGCTCACGCACGGCGGTAAAACTGCCGTAGCGCTTCGTTAGGCCGTCGACCTTGATCATGGGGGCGCGAAGCTGCCGCCAGCCAGCAGGTCGCGCAAGCTCGGGAAACAAAAGTAACTTCCCGGGGACTGAGGCGTCTTGCTGGTACTCCCGATTCCCGGGCATAACTTCAGTCAACCTCCTGTTAGCCAACAGCGTTTCCCATGAAATCCTCCCTAAAATTACTGATTACGCTCCTCGCCTTTGGCGTGGCAGCTTTTGCCACTTCCCTCAACGCCGCGGAGAAAAAGGGCAAGGGCGGCGGCATGAACGCCGAAGCCATGGTCGACCGCATCGATCAGGCGGTAACGCTCACCGCCGACCAGAAAACCAAGATCACGGCGATCTATACCAAGAACATGGAAAAGATGCGCGAAGCGCAGGGTCAGGATCGCCGGGCCATCATGGAAGCCCAGCAGGCCGAAATCCGTGCGCTGTTGACGGCGGATCAGCAGGCCAAGTTCGACGCGATGCCCCAGGGCCAGCGCGGCGGCAAGGGCGGCGGCAAAGGCGGCAAGGGCAAGAAGAGCGACCAATAAGGTCCACGTTACCTTCCCAACTTAGCACTGTCGCGGAGCAATCCGCGGCAGTTTTTTTTGGCCCCGAATCCGCTCGTCGGCTCGTGGCCTTCAACGGCTGACCCCGCCGTGGTGCGGAAAGCGGTTCGATCTGAGTGCCCTGCGCTTTCGTTTCGACTCAGCGGAGCGGGTGCGCAGGGTCGCGCCATGTCCGAACAAAGGCGTGTCGTAGTCGTGGGCGGAGGCGCCGCCGGGTTTTTCGCAGCCATCACCTGCGCCGAAAAGCTCGGGGCCGCCGGTACCGTCACGATGATTGAGGCGACCGCGCATCCGCTCGCCAAGGTACGCGTGTCGGGCGGGGGACGTTGCAACGTCACCCACGCCTGCTTCGAGCCGCGGGAACTGGCAAAACGCTATCCCCGCGGCGGCCGGGAGTTGCTGGGCGCCTTCCATCGCTGGCAGCCCCGCGACACGGTGGCGTGGTTTGCGGAACGCGGCGTCGAGCTCAAGACCGAGGCTGATGGGCGGATGTTTCCGGTGACGGACGATTCCGAAACCATCGTCGCCTGCCTGCTCGGCGCGGCCGAAAAGGCCGGCGTGCAACGGGTCACGAGCATGGGCGTCAGGCAGGCGGAGCGGCTGCAGACGAGTGATGGGACGGGCGCATTCTGGCTGACGCGAACCGACGGCAGCGGGCTGCGTTGCGAGCGCTTGCTGCTCGCGACGGGCGGCAACCGCTCCTCCGCTGGATTCACGATCGCCGCTGCGCTGGGTCACACGATCGAGCCGCTCGTCCCGTCGCTTTTCACTTTTCACATCGATGACGCGCGCCTGATCGGGCTCTCGGGCGTCGCCGTCGAATCCGCCGCCGTCAGCCTGCCGGGGGCCCGGTTGGGCGGAGCGGGCGTGCAAACCGGCCCGCTTCTGATCACGCACTGGGGGCTGAGCGGACCGGCGATCCTGAAGCTCTCGGCATGGGGCGCGCGTGAGCTCGCCGCCCTGAAGTACGAATTCCCGCTGGTCGTTAATTTCGCCGCGGGTTACACCCGCGAATCGCTGCAATGCGAGCTCGCCACGGCGCGGGAGAAAAATCTGCGCAAGCAAATCGCCACGTGGAGCCCGCTGCCGATGCCCCAGCGCCTGTGGGAGCGGCTTGTCACCGCGTCGGGCATCGCGCCCGCCACCCCCTGGACTGGCGTGGGCAACGCTGCGGTCGCGAAGCTGGCCGCGCAGATCACCGCGGCGGAGTTCAAAGTCGTCGGCAAAAGCACGTTCAAGGAAGAGTTCGTCACCTGCGGTGGCGTGCAGTTGAGCGAGGTCGATTTCCGCACCATGGAAAGCCGGGCTTGTCCCGGCCTGTACTTTGCCGGTGAGGTGCTCGACATCGACGGGGTTACCGGCGGGTTTAATTTCCAGGCCGCCTGGACGACCGGCTGGCTGGCCGGTCAGGCGATGGCGGAATTTTGAGGGTGGACTACGGTGCGCCGCACCCTGTGTTTCGCGCTGGCATCGAGGCGTTTTGATCGTCTCGCCCATGACGGGCATGGAAAGATTTGGCGCAGGTGATGGGCGGGTGTCGCGATAGCGCTGCAGACGCGCACCAGGGGAATGAGTCGCACTGCGCTGTTCATCCCTTCTCGTTGGTCCGCAACGCCTCCGGCGAAGACCGGCTCTGAGTGAGTGGCCCGCTCAATTACCGGCCTCTTTTGTCTTGGCGCAGCCACTTTTCCAAAAATGCCTGCCAGTGGGGGTCCAAATCCGGGCCGGTGGCGCGGTGCCCCCCGGTGAGTGGAGCATACTCCAGCCGCCCGGGCACGCCGAGCAGTTGATAAACTTCGCGGGCGCGATTGACGTAGCCGATGCTCTGCCGGTCGTCGGAGCTCGCCGCGGATTCGAGGTCCGTGCTGCACCCGATCACGAGCAGCGGCCGTGGCGCCGCCAGCGCCATGATTTCGTGATGATTATGTTCGAAGCCCGGCCGGCCGGGGTCCGCATCCAGCAGACTCCAAACGGTGTTGCGGTATTCGGCAACAGGATACTCGGGGGTGCGAATATCGGCGAAGGGCCGCCCCCAGTCCAGGTACCAGGGTTCGCCATAATTGGTGGCTCCGTGGAGAGCGACGTGCGGATCAATGGCCACGGACGCGGCAATCTCCGGGGCGAACGCGGCGACATAGAGGGCCGTTTTCGCGCTCAGCGAAAACCCCATGAACCCGATTCGCGCCGCATCCACCTCGGGCCGCGAGCGCAAAAATTCCGCCTCGCGCCGGACGTCATGCACCATCTTGGCCAGCGGCGCCCAGCGCCCGAAGCGCTGGTACACGACTTCGTTGACGTTGCGCCGGTACTGACTCGCTTCGCGATAATTGCGGATGAAGGACCAGCCGCAAAGCACCACATAGCCGCGTCGCGCCAGCCAGGCGCCCCACCACTCTTCGGGCTTGGTGAAGTCAGGGGTCGTGCTCGTCCACGCAATGACGGCGGGAAACGGCCCGGGCCCCTGGCCGCTGGGGGTCAGGAGTATGTAGGACTGATCGAAATCGGTCTCCATCGGCAGCGTCAGAACGGTCCGCGTGTAACCTTCACGCGTCACCTGTTCGCTGATACGGGCCTTGGTCACATCACCGAACCATCGTCGGTCGTCGGCCGACGGCTCGAGTTTGCCCAGGATATGGGTCCATTCCGCGAGCAGTTCCTGGCGCCTCGCCTCCCATTCCTGCGGCGTTCGGATCCGCGAGCCGTCTTTCCGCACCAGCAGCGACGGCAGATCGTAGTCCGCCTGCGCTGCCATGATGGGATGAGTGGTTTTCGGCGGCGTGTGATAGCGGACGGTTTGCTCCCCCGCGCCGAAGCTGGAAAGCGTGCCCGCCAGGACGGCGAACATCGCCCAAGCCGCCAGTGGGCTATTGCAGCTGGAGGATCGAAAGGGAAAGGCGCGGCGTCGCGCTTCGAGGGTGGGGGTCATGCGTGGTCCTGGTGGATGCAGGCAAATGCCGGCACAACCGGTGTGCCGAAGCAAGAGCGGCTCCGCCGCGGACAAGTGTAGCCGCGAGCGTGAGCGAGTGGATCGCACGCGCCGGTTGGCTCCCCGGCCCGTGCCGTGCTCTTGATCGTGATCGCGGGATAAGTCCCCGCACTCTCTCTGAGTCCACCCGCTCACGCTCGTGGCGAATTCCCTTTAATATATAAGACACAAGTCCCGGGGCTTCGCCCTGGGCGATCATCTACCTCCCCGTGGCGGTGCAGGGCCACTGAATAGCATTGCCCGGGCTTTGGACGCGGCCATTTCCGTGGGAACAAACCTCGCCGTCGCGCCTCCCGTGCGACCTGAGCCCCCACGCTGACATGACCCCTGATCGTACTTCCGCTCCATCGTCCCCGTCAGTTCCCGCGTCGATCACCCGTTCCCCCGGCCGGCTGGAGTCGCTCGATGCGTTGCGCGGGTTTACGATGTTCTGGTTGATGGGCGGGAAGGCGTTCGTTTTGGCCGTATCGGGACTGCTTGGACTCGAGTTCGTCCGGTATCAACTTGGCCACAGCGCGTGGGAAGGCGTGCGGTATTACGATCTCATCTGGCCGTCGTTCATGTTCATGGTGGGCCTGTCGATCCCGTTCTCGTTCGCGCGGCGTTCCCTCGCACAAAACCGCGGGCAGTTGCTGCGCGATGCCTGGCAGCGGGCGACAGTCCTTTTTCTCCTCGGCTCTTTGCGCGAGTCGTTGAGCGCGGGCGGCCCCCACCTGATCGAGTTGAGCAGCGCCCTGCAGCCGATCGCGATCGCGTATCTCGCGACCACGTATCTGGCCGGGCGGTCGTTGAAGGTCCAGATCGCCGTCGCGGCGGGGATTTTCGCCGGCTACGCGCTGCTCCTGGCGAGCGTGAGCATGGCGGGCATTCCCGCCGGAAGCTACGAGATCAACCGCAACCTGGTAACCGCCTTCGACGAATGGGCGATCGGGCGCGCGCACAAGGATGGCTGGGGGACGGTGCTGACCACGATCCCGACCCTCGCGACGACGATCGTCGGGCTGATCTTCGGGCAAATCCTGCGCGACCCCTCGTCGCCGCGCACGAAACTCAAGGTGTTTGTCCTGACCGGCGGCGGCTGTCTGGTCGCGGGCTATGGTCTCAGTCCGGCCGTGCCGATCATCATGAAGCTCTGGACAGCGTCGTACGGGCTCGTCGCCACGGGTTGGGCGTGTCTGTTTTTTAGCGCCTTCTACTGGGTGATCGATCTGCGCGGCTGGCGCGGCTGGACGTTTCCGTTCACCGTGATCGGGGTCAACGCCCTGGCGGCTTACCTGCTCAATACCATTATTCCCATTAACCGGATCGTGGGAACGTTCACGAAGCCGCTCGTGCCGATCCTGGGCGTCTTCGGTCCGCTGCTGGCGACCGGCGCGGCCTTCTTCACCGGCTGGCTGATTCTGCTCTGGTTGTATCGCAATCGATTATACCTCCGGCCGTGACGGGGTGCGCGCGAAACGGCAGGACGCCCGCGGCCGTTCCCCCCCCAGCGGGCCGAACTGGATTCCCCGTGAACTCTAACGGCCGGCCACCGCTGCCCGCCAGGCGCCCTGGCGGCCCTTCTGCTGCTTGCGCGCTGCGGCTGGCAGGATGACTTGACCTGAAGCGCTGCAACTTTCGGACTGCATGGGCGCGGCAGCTGCCCCTGGCTGCCGGCCACCCGCTCAACGGCCCGTCACAACCTCCCCTGCCCATGACTCGTTTGCTGTTCCTTCTCGCGTTCCTTTCCTCCACCGGACTCCAGGCGGAAAATTGGGCGAACTGGCGCGGGCCATTGCACAATGGATCCAGTCCGGAAAAGGGCCTGCCGGAAAAATTCAGCCGCACGGAAAGCGTGAAGTGGGCGACGGCGCTCCCGGGCGCATCCGCCGCCACGCCGGTCATTTGGGCCGACCACGTTTTTGTCACTGCCGCCGATGCGCAGACGAGCCAACAGTACGCCATGGCGCTGGACCGGCGGACTGGCCAGGAACGCTGGCGCGCCGCGATCAGCGAATTCACGAGCGACGGCCAGTACAGCAACAGCTGCTCGCCCTCGCCGGTGACCGACGGAAAAATCGTGGTATTTTTCTTCGGAACAGGCGACCTCGCCGCCTTCGACTTCAGCGGGAAAAAACTCTGGGCGCGGAACCTCGGCCCCTTCGCCTTTCAGTGGACCTTTTCCACCAGCCCGCTGCTGCACGAAGGAAGGCTTATCATGCAGGTCCTGCAACGCGATGTCGCCGTGCGCGGCCGAGGCAAGCCCACGGGGAATGAGTCCTACCTGCTCGCCCTCGAGCCGGCCACCGGCAAGGACGTCTGGCGCAGCCTGCGTCCGTCGGAAGCGGTCGCCGAGTCGCGCGAAGCTTTCAGCACGCCGCTGCCGTTTACCCATGAGGGGCGCAAGGAGCTGGTGGTCGTCGGCGGGGACTGCATCACCGGCCACGACCCGGCCAATGGACGCGAACTGTGGCGTTGGGGAACGTGGAACACCACGCGCATCGGCCACTGGCGGCTCGTGCCTTCGCCCACGGTCGGCGGTGGGGTCATCCTCGCCAGCGGACCGAAAAACGCGCCGGTCTACGCGGTGAAAGCGGGCGGCAGCGGGACGCTCACTTACCGGGACCTGGCGTGGCAGAGCCATGTGCAACCCACGGAAGACGCGAACGAGGCCGCTCCCTCCCCGAAGGAGCGCGACCTGACGACCGATGTCCCGACGCCGCTCTTTTATGAAGGGAAATTCTACATTCTGAACGGCACCAAAAAGAAACTTTACTGTGTGAATCCCGCTGACGGTTCCGTGGCGTGGAGCGGCGAGCTGGGCGGCAGGTCGGATTTTCAGGCCTCGCCCACGGCCGCGGACGGAAAAATTTACGTGATGAACTTTGATGCGGACGTTTCGGTGATCCAGGCCGGCGGGGAGGGGTTCAAGCTGCTGCACAAGGCCAACTTCAAGGACGAGGGCGATGCCACGCGGCACCGGTCAAGCGTCGCGATCTCGCAGGGCAATCTGTACGTCCGCACGGGCACAAAGTTGTACTGCCTCGGCAAGTAGGCGCCACGCGCTGCCACCACCGTGTGGGCCAGGGTCATGAGGGAACGGACGGTGTTCGAATGCGCCGTCAGTTGCGCGGGGACGCGCCCGGCCAGAAAAACGGGGCCATGACACAACGGAATGAAGGCCTGGGATTCGGTGTGCGCTGTACAAAATGTGGTTCAAATCAGGAGTGCGGCACCCGGGACCGACCCTGACGAATCGAGATCACGAACAGAGCGCCGGCCGTCGGTTGCGACGTTGAAGCGCACGAAGGAACATGCAGATTAGCGCCTCTCGATGAAAACCCCATTCCGCATCGGCCACCTGCTCATCAGCCTGGCGGTAAAGGGCGCCGTGCTTTGCTCGGCGCTGCCCGGCGCCGCCGCCAAACCCAATGTCATACTCATCATGGCCGACGACTTCGGCTACGAATGCGTGACCGCCAATGGCGGCCAGTCCTATCAGACTCCCCACCTCGATCGACTGGCAGCGACGGGAACGCGGTTCGAAAACTGCCACGTGCAGCCCCTCTGCACGCCGACGCGCGTCCAACTGATGACCGGCATTTACAATGTCAGGAACTATATTGAGTTCGGATTGATGGATCCGAAAGCCACGACCTTCGCGAACCTCCTGAAACAAGCCGGCTACGCCACCGGGATTTGCGGCAAATGGCAGCTCGGTTCAGCCCGGGATCTGCCCCAGCGCTTTGGCTTCGACGAAGCCTACCTGTGGCAGCACACCCGGCGGCCGCCCCGCTATGCGAATCCCGGACTCGAACACAATGCCGTGGAGCAGGATTTCAACCAGGGCGAATACGGGCCCAAACTCGTGAACGACTTTGCCCTCGATTTTGTACAGCGCCACCGCGACCGGAGGTTTTTCCTCTATTACCCGATGATCCTCACGCACGATCCGTTTCAGCCCACGCCGGACAGCGCTGACTGGAATCCCAAGACGAAAAGCGAGCAGGCGCAGCGCGATAACAAGCATTTTGCCGACATGACGGCGTATATGGACAAGATGGTCGGCCGGCTGATGGCGAAGCTGGAGGAACTCGGCCTGCGCGAAAATACGCTGGTGTTATTTCTCGGCGACAACGGCACGCAGGTAACCATCACCTCGCGGTTCAACGGGACGAACTACCAGGGTGGCAAGGGAACCCGTACGGCGCGCGGCAGCCACGTTCCGCTGATCGCGAGCTGGCCGGGAAAAATCCCGGCCGGCCGCGTCAACGCCGACCTGATCGCCAGCGTGGATTTTCTTCCGACCCTCTGTGACGCAAGTGGCGTCACCGTTCCCACCGATCTCAAGATCGACGGACGAAGCTTTTTTCCGCAACTGCTCGGCCAACGCGGACAGCCGCGCGATTCTTATTACATGTGGTATGCGCGGGATGGTGGCGGCACGCCGGAGTTCGAGTTCGCGCAAAGCGTCGCGCACAAGCTTTACCGGGATGGGAAGTTTTTCGATCTCATCGCCGACCCGTTTGAGGAAAAGCCCCTCGCTGCGGCCGAGCTGA
Source organism: Verrucomicrobiota bacterium (assembly GCA_041192325.1). Classification (GTDB taxonomy): domain Bacteria; phylum Verrucomicrobiota; class Verrucomicrobiia; order Opitutales; family Opitutaceae; genus ER46. The sequence continues at coordinate 20,689 of JBEENF010000002.1, read as the reverse complement.
CGGGAGCTTCCGCCGCCGCGGCGAAAAAGCTGCAGGCCGAGCTCGACACCTACGCGCACGCCCGTCCCGCCCACCTTGCGCGGTCCGTTTCGCCCGCGGGCAAAAAGAAAAAGAAGGCGGCGGATTAATTGAGCTCGCCTGCACCAATCGCCCGAAAAGCGCCCGGGGCCGCCAAGGTCACGGGGTTACTTACGGGCGACCGGAGAATCATTTGTTCGTTCATAGGGCGGCTGCGTTGCTTCGCCGCAGCGGAAAAATCGCGACGTCAACGGCTCCCGCGCCAAGCACGGAGACGGGTTGACCCTTCAACGCGAAACCGGTCTGCCGGGCCGGGCTGGTCGAGAACTCCGTCACCTCCGGGGTGTGGAGGCGATAGGGGGTATGATGCACGCGGCCGGTGTAGAGTCGCTGCGCGCGGTCCGCCGCGAAGAGCAGATACCGTTCGACGAGGAAAAACGCCAGCGAGCCGGGCTCGGCGGGAGCGGCATCCCGCCCCGGCTTCCACGTGAAGCAACTGCGGGGCGCATCCGGGACGCGGCGCTGGCAGGCGTAGGAGACGGAGCCTTCGCGCCGGGAAGCCGTCATGCGCGCGTGAAAATACGGCAGATGGAAAACGCGCCGCGCGATCGCCACGGCGAGCGGCTGGTTGCAATCCAGGGAGTAGAACCAAACTCCGGGCCGGCCCGCCGCGTCATGCACGTAGGTCCGGACGTTGAGTTCGAGAAACCACGAAACCCAGGGCAACGGCGGCAGCCACCGTGGCCGAATCCGCTGCATGGCAAATGGCACGACGCCGATATACGCCTCGCCGGCGAAGGTATCGACGAACAGACCGCGCGGAAGGGTGGCCTGCACCACGCGCGGTTCGACGGTCCAATGCAGGAAAAGCAGGTCGCTCCAACGCTGGTAACCGACGGCCGGGCCCGCCGGTAGTTGCCGCATCTCCTGGCGCGCGGCCAGGCTGGGCGAAGGCAGGTCTGGCTGGTCCATCACCGCGGAGATTCCCGGCTCAGCGGCTCGCATGACCAGCGGATACGAGCTCGGCGATGGGCCTCGTCCCCTCTCTCCACCCCGGCGTGAGGCGAACGGAGGAGGTGGCTGCAGGGGAACGAGTTTGTTTTTGTGAAATAATAAAAAACCAGTCGGCCCAACGTCCGCGGCTAAAGGAACAACGCATGAACCGATGCGGCGGATTCATTTATTTTGAGCGCCGCCCGGCCTACTGCAGGCGGCGCGAAACCAAGGGCAAGGCGGTCCAGGACGCTGTCGCTTTCGCGCCTTCCGAACTCCACTCATTGACTAGCGCTTCCCGCCTTTTTTGGCCGTCCCCTCCGGCAGAGGCGGGAGGCGAACTTCATTCTTTGGGAGATGACGCGCCATGTCATCCATCGTTGGTCGCGACTCGGGTTGGCCGGCCAGATTGTACCATTCGTGCGGGTCCTTGACCGAGTCGTACAGCTCCTCCTCGCCGCCACGGTAACGAATATAGTGCCAGCGCTTCCCGGTAACGGAGTAGTTGCCCGGATCGAAAGTCGTTAGGACATGGCGGCCGGTCTCGGCCCCGGGATTCCGCAACAGTGGCGTCAATGATTGTCCGGCCAGTCCCTCCCGCGCCGGAAGCCCGCACAGTTCGATCAGAGACGGATAAAGGTCGAGCAGACTTACCGGTTCGGCGCAGGTGACGCCGCGCTGGAAGGCCGCGCTCGCGGTGTTTTCGGCGGGGACGACGATCAACGGGGTCTTGGTCGAGCGCTGCCAGCCGGTCCACTTACCCCAATGCTCCTTCTCGCCGAGATGCCAGCCGTGGTCGCCCCAGAGCACGATGACGGTGTTTCCCGCGTCCGGCCCGGCTGCGACGGCATCGAGGAGTTTGCCAATCTGCGCATCCATAAAAGAAATACAAGCGAGGTAGGCCGTCACGGCCGCCTTCCACTGGCCGTGCTTCACGACCGTGGCGTGCGTGCCGGCCGTGTCCGGAAAGAGCGCCCACTGGCGCGCGGCGGGGCTCAGGTCGTTCAGATCGCCGGCCTTCACCTCCGGGAGCTGGATGTCCAGGCCCGCGTAGAGATCGAAGTACTTCCGCGGAGCGAAAAGCGGGATATGGGGCCGAAAAAATCCGACGCCCAGGAAGAGGGGCGCGGACCCGGCGCTCCTTAGCCTTTCGACCGCCCACGCGGCGATCTGGCCGTCGTGCATGTCCGTATCGTCCACGTCCACCGGACCCCAGTCGAAGCTCTCGCCGCGGCGCGTCGTGGACGCGCGATCGCTGGGCATGCCGTTGAACGGCAGCGTCACCGTGCGACCTTTCAGCGTGGTGACATGGCGCGGCTTGTCCGTTCCCTTGCTCGGCAGCTCGGCGTCAGTGTACTCGGCTTGGGCGGGGGTGAACGGGCTCCATTGCTGCTCGGGATGAAACTGCTCGTCGTAGACGCCGGGCGCGGTGTGATGCAGCAGTTTGCCGGTTCCGAACGTGCGGTATCCGCCCTGGCGGAAATGCTCCGGCAGCAGCACGACTCCGGGGTGCTCGGTCCGGATGTTGCGGTCGTTGTAATATACGCCCGTCGCGAAGGGCTGCCGGCCGCTGAATACGGCCGCGCGCGAGGGATTGCAGATCGGCGCGGCGCAATGCGCATTGGAAAACACGGTGCCCCGTCGAGCCAGCCGATCAATATTCGGCGTTTTGACCTGCGGGTGGCCGCGCAACGGTCCGATCCAGTCGTTCAGGTCGTCGACGGCAATAAACAGAACATTCGGCGGCCTCGCCGTGGCGGCGACCGCCGGAGAGCCACTCATGAGCAAGGCGGCCGCCCAGGCCGCAACGACTCCGAGGAAGGTGCGCTTTTTCATGATCGGCTGGCGGAGGTGGGGGGATTGTTTGATCCCGGGACGACCCGACAGAGGGATTCACTGAGGATCGAAGGGCACCAATATTTTTCGATATGTTCGATGATCAATTCCGTGCCGCGGGTGTGGCTCACAAACGGTGGATCGCGCGGGTCGTAAAGCGCGTCGGTCATATCGCGACAGAGCACGACATTGAAACCGAGGTGAACCCAATTCCGAATGCCAAACGAGCGGCCCAACACACACATGTTCGTATGCACGCCGGTCAGCACCACGTTCTTGATTCCTTCCTGCCTGAACAAGTTGAAGATTTCCTGGCCGCTATCGCTGACGGCGTCGAAGCCGGTCATCCTGAGAGCCGGATGCTGGTGGCGGTCGGGGGCGCCCCGTGACTGGACTTCGGGATCGTCGCAGCCGCTCGGTCCCGGTGGTTTTGCGACGCGATTATTCGTGACGACCGGCAGATTGGGCTCCCGCCCGGGTTCGCATTCGTTGCGCTGCCGGATGGGCATCGGGGGTTGGACAAACGGGGCGGAAGTGGCGCGGCGTCGAAAGGCGGTACCCTCGTAAAACTTTGGACCTTCGCTCGGGGAATGCACGATCAAGGCGGCGTGATCCCGCGCCGCGGAAACGACCTGGTTCAATAACGGGGCCAGCGTCGCCACGCGTTGCGCGGCCATTCGGCAAGGATGCTCGATCCACATGTCGCAAATGATGATGGCGGTTTCCGAGGCCTCCCATTGCACGTCGCTGAACGTCGGCTCATACGCGAGGCCGGCGGGGACCGGTTTGATGCACTGGCGCAGGCGCAGGGGAAACTTCCCGGGCACGCGAGCCATGACCCGGCCAGCCGTGGTTTTTTCCGCGGCCCGCAGGGGCGGCAGAGAGGACATGGCGGCGCCGGTGGCAGCCAAGGTTGCGCCCCGGATGAATTGGCGGCGGGACAATTCGATGAGCGTTTTCATGGGAAGGACGGGGTGGGTGGAGCTTGAGCGACTTCCCGGGTTTCGCGAGAAAATGACGGAAGCTAGATTAGCGCCGCCGGCGTTTTTGCCCTGTCGCGGTGAGTCGGTGAATCCCGTCGCCGCCGTACGTCGCGGTGGGTGAGGAGGCAATCAGCCGGGTTTTGCAGTTCCACTAGCGTTTGGGAAACTCGACCTCGCTGCGGAGCTTAAGCTGGCCCGCCTCCTTCACCAGGATCGCGAAATACGTCGTCGTCTTCGGCTGCGTCGCCGGCCCCGAGGTGAACGCCCCCTCGACGAAGACGGTGTCGGGGGAGACAGCGCGGAACTGGAGTCCTTGCCAGGCAAACGCGCCCAAGCCTTTCCAGCCGGGCCGGCGGTACTGCTCGGCAATTTGGGGCAATGGCACGAAACGATTGCGGGAAGCGGTGATCATCAGCGCTCCGTCGGAATGGTACCGGGCGATGACGGCCTCGCGATCGAGGGCGAGCAGATCCTCGGCGTAGCCAGCCATAAACGCGCGCGCCGCTGCCTCGATGGCGTCCACCTCTTCCGCCGCTGCACGAGAGCGCGGGATGAAAACCACGGACAGGGCGACAAGGGCGGGAACCAAGAGCCTTTTGAGCACGGTATTCATGGAGTCCGGCTTACTACTCTGCCGATTCTTGTCCAGCGCCTCGCCGCGTGCGGGCTTCCGCGAAGCAGGCGGCCCGGTGCGCCGGTGGGATGGAAAGGCGCCGCAAACCAATTTTGCCGTGAACGATGATATTCTAAATAGCGGCGCGGCAGCCCGCCTTTCGGGGCGAAAAAATCCTTTCGCCGCCGGCCCGTGACTTCGCCCAAACTACTTCCGCCCCGATTCGCTTCCGCTCATGAAACACCTTCGTCTCAAACTGATGCTGGCCGCGCTGATGCCTTTGATCGCGCTGCCGGCCCTTCACGCGCAGAATCCCGCCCCGTCGTTGCCAAAGAAAAAGATTCCGGCGGCCGTGGCGCCGGTTCCTCCCACCCCGGAGGAACTCGCGTTGATCAAAACCACCGCGGCGCGCGTCCGGCTGGCGCCGTCGTCTCATCTGGTCTTTGTGGGCGACAGCCTGACCGCGGGGCTGCCGGATGTGAACTATGTCGCGCTCATCCGGGAGGCCTTGCAGGCGCGTTTGGGGCGGCAAATTCAGGTGACAAACGCGGGGGTCAACGGCGACACAATCACCCGGGTGCAGACGCGCCTCGCCCAGGATGTGCTGAATCTGAGCCCAAAGCCGACCCACGTTTTTATTTTTCTGGGCCACAACGACAGCAAGCTGAGCTGGGAGAGCGGTTTCAAAGCGTCGTTTGTGTCGCCCGAAGACTACGCCGCGCAGTTCCGCGATGTCATCGCGACCATCCAGCAGTCGCTCGGAGCCAAGGTGACCGTCGTTTCCGCCACGTCGTCCGTGTACGAACTCACGAAGGCGATTTCGGACGCCAAGGCCAAAACCAACGCGAGCCATAATCTCTTCGGACAACCGGCCGCCCTCGAGCGTTTCAACGCGATCGCCCGCCGCGTCGCCACCGAACGCGGAGCGGACTACCTCGACGTTTATGAGCCAACGCGCCTCCACCCGAACAAGGTGGCGTTGTACAAGAAAGACGGGGTGCACGTAAACGAGCGCGGCAACGCCGTGCTTGCGGCCGAGATACTCAAGTATCTTGGCAACCCGGCGGGCCGGTGATCGTCATTGGGGCGTCCGAAAAGCTACCTGGCCCGTCACACCATGCTGCGCGATCTGGCTCCCCGTTATTTCGACGATACGACTGTTCCGCTTCGGCCAGATGGTTCGCCCATCAATCCTACGCTTTCCGACGGTGATTTTCGGACCTATGTGGATTGGCTCGCCGATTATTTGGTCATCGCTGACTTGCCCCTGCATCCACGCCAGCACGCGTACGCCGCCGCTACCGATTCCCAATCACCCGGCGATGCCGTCTTCAGGATCGGCGACGCCTACGGTTATGCGTTTTTCGAACTGGATATGATGGAAAGTCACATCGCCGCCGGAGGTACTTGGGACGAGTGGAATGCTATTGAGCGGCAGGACTGGGAGCAGCGTGATGTGGAAGTGTGGGCTCACACCACTTTCGAAGAAACATGCCTCGACCGCGATACCTTCGCCCGGCTCGAGGATGAATGGGCCGAGGAGCAACGCTTGGGCACGCGCGTCGGTCACGCTGACATTCCCTACCGCGCATTGCTCGCCCGCATTCTCCAACGCGTGCCTGCGCGCGCGGAACGAATCAAGATCCTCGACCGGTTTTTTGAAAATTACGGGGACAACACTTTAAAATAGCCCGCCCAAGATCGCGCCCATGTAGCTCGTAACAGGAAGACGAATATGCTTTCCGGCTGAGCTACTTGACCAGGTGCTCAACCACCCCGGATAGGGGCGCGCTCCGAGACGCGCCAGAAAGTTCACGAGCGCCAGAGCACCGCTGAGTCGCTGGCGTCAGCGTGCCGGCGGCGGCTTCTGCGTAAAGCGGCCTCTCATGCTGGATTGTGCTTTTCGCCTTTTAACTGCCGGCGCCCGCCGCCAGCTTGCGTCGCGATGCGTGTCCTTCTGGCCTTCGACAAATTCAAGGACGCTCTCTCAGCGCGCGAAGCTTGCGAGATCGCCGGTCACGCGCTGGGGGAGCGTAATCCGGGATGGTCGTTCGACGTTTGTCCCCTCGCGGACGGAGGCGAGGGTTTTGGCGAGATTCTCACCGCGGCCGCCGGCGGCGAAACGCGCCGCTATTCCGTGACCGGCCCGCGGGGGCTGCCGGTCGAAGCGGCGGTCGGATTGGTGCCGCTGACGCACATTCCCTCCCGGGCCCGGCAATTTCTGGGGCTGGAGAATGAGGCGGCGGCGGGCGGCGTTGGCCGGCGCGTCGCGTTGATCGAAATGGCGTCCGCCTCCGGCCTCGCCTTGCTCGCGCCGCAGGAGCGGGATCCGTGGCGAGCCTCCACGGTGGGAACCGGCCAGCTTATTCGCCACGCGCTGGAGGAGGACGTCGCCTTGATCCTGCTTGGGGTCGGTGGCAGCGCGACGCACGATCTCGGTTTGGGTGCGCTGGGAGAGCTTGGGCTGGAATTTCACGCCGCCGATGGTCAGCGCGTTCACCCGCCCACCCCGGAGCACTGGCCGCGCATCGCGCGACTTGCGGGGCGGATACCAGCGAGGGCGCCGATTCGCATCGCCTGCGATGTGACGAATCCCTTGTTGGGGGCGCGCGGCGCGGCGGCCACTTACGGTCCGCAAAAAGGGCTGCGCGCGACGGATTTGGCCCGGCTGGAACACGCCAGCGGCCGCTTGGGGCTTCTCCTCTGCCATCATTGCCAGCAGCCGGATTCCCTCATGGATACCCCGGGTGCGGGGGCGGCGGGCGGCATCGCGTTTGGTCTGATGGCGGCGGCGGGCGCGCAACTGCTGCCTGGTTTCGACCTCGTTTCCGCCTGGCTTGATCTGGATCGCCGGGTGTCAGCCGCCGATATCGTGATCACAGGGGAGGGCCGGTTTGACGACAGTTCGTTGAGCGGCAAAGGCCCGGGGGCAGTCGCGGCCCGCGCGCTGGCGCTCGGCAAACGCGCGCACGTCTTTGCCGGGGCGGTCTGCGCGGCCTCCAGTCACGATGGCCTGACCTTGCATGCGGTGACGCCGGCGGGAACACCGCTCGATCGCGCTTTGCGCGAAACTTCCCTCAATTTGCGGCGCGCGGTGCTGAATGCTTTTTAAGGGGGCGCGGGAGGATTCCTGCTGAACCGCCGGGCTCGCAATTCCCGGTGGTGGTTTTGGCCGCTTCCGACTCGACGGGCGTCGCAGACCTCGCAACCTCAGCAGCGATGGCCGGATTGAAGCCCTTGATCGCTCTTACCCAACTGCTCCTCATACCCGGCGCGGCCCTTGTTTTCTTCAGTTGCAGCGGGGCGCCGACACCGGCGCCAAAACCCGCTCCGGCGGCGCCGACAGCACGGGCTGCCGCGGTGAAGGCCGTGCCACCGGAGAGAACGTTCCCGGTGATGCTGGGCATCGACACCCTGGAAGCCACCGGCTTCGCCACGGTGAAAGGCAAACGCATCGGTTTGCTGACGCATCCGGCGGGGGTGAACCGGCGGGGCGTGCCCACGGTCGAAGTCCTGCGCCGCGCCGCCGGCGTGCAACTCGTCGCGCTCTACGCCGTGGAACACGGCATTTATAACGACAAGCCGGCGGAAAAATATTTTCCCGACACGGTCGATGCCCGCACCGGCTTGATGGTGTACTCGCTTTACAGCGGAAAAGGGAAAAATTTCCGGCCCACGCCCGCCCAACTCAAGCCGATCGATGCGCTCGTCATCGACCTGCAGGACATTGGGACGCGCAGTTACACCTTTAGTGGCGCGATGAAATCGGCGATGGAGGTCTGCTTCGAGCTGGGGAAGGAAGTGATTGTCCTCGACCGGCCGAACCCCTTGGGCGGACTCAAGGTCGGTGGGCCGCCACTCGACGCGGACCTGATGACTGACGTGGGCCGCTTCCGTGTGCCGTACGTGCACGGACTGACGATGGGCGAACTCGCGCGGATGGCCGCCTCGTTGCAGGCTCCGGGCGGTCTGGCCGTTTCGGACGCCGCGCGCGCGCGCGGCAAACTCACGATTGTGCCCATGCGCGGATGGAACCGGGCCATGCGCTGGCCCGAAACCGGCCTGCCGTTTGTGCCGACCTCGACGGCGCTCCAGGACTTTGCCGCCGTGATGGGCTATCCCATGACCGGCTTGGGCTGCATCGTGGGCGGGTTTCGCCATGGCGTCGGTTTTCAATATCCGTTTCGCGGCGTCCATCATATTTCCGCGAAGGCCGAGGTGGTGGAAAAGGAATTGCGCGCCCTGGCGCTGCCCGGCGTGCAGCTGCGGCGGGTGAGTCTGCCCAACGTAAAGACGGGTCAGCCGGCGATTGGGCTCTACACGGAGATCAACGACTTCGAGGACTGGCAGCCATGCGACCTGAATTTCTGGCTGATGAAGATTGCGTGCAAACTGGAGCCCAAGAACGCCTTCGCGAGCGCGACGGATGCCAAGCGCCGCGAATTCAAAATTCACGTGGGTTCGACCGCATTTTACAACGACCTCGCGACCAAGGGGGCGCGGATCGACATCGACGCGTGGCTGCGCACATGGAGCGCGCAAGCGAAGATCTACCAGGAGCAAAGCAAGAAGTACTGGATGTACCAGTAAGCTGCCGCCGGGTCCCCGGTCCCGCCGTGGTTCCAATTTGGACCATGGTGCGCCTGCTGGCGCTCGGCCGGAAAAACGAGACCGTGGCGCGGGAGTTGGGAAATTAAAGACGGCGCTCGGAGAGTTTTGGCGGGTGGCGACGCCGGCGGCGCCCCGTTCCGCACTACCGGCGCGGCGCGGCGGCGCGCCGGACACTTTCCGCGCGCAAATTAAATGCCGTGAGCAATTCCGTGTGCTCCCGGGCGGCGGCGTCATTCAGATGGACCAGTCCGCGGGCAAACGGGGGTTGTTCACCGGGTTCATCCTGCCACTGGCGCCACACGTAACCGACGATGGCAGGGTGTCGAGCAGCGCGGTCAAGCGCGAGACGGCCACGGCGCAACATGCGTTCAACGGACGTGAGGCGGCGCGCGGCCCCGGCATCGCCCGGTGGCGCGCGCCAGAACTCGTCTTCCGCCCAACACACATCGCCAGCGAGCACCGGATTGAGCGGCGCCCCGGGCACAGCGGGCGCAATTTCCCGCCAGTCGGGCATCGGCAAATCAATGGTGGGATACGCGCATTCGGACAGCACTGCGTCCCCAGCGCGTCCCCCAAACCGACAACCCAGCACCAGGTGCCGGGGATCCGCGGCGCGAATGGCGGCGGAGGTTACCGTAAAATATCGACGCGCCACTTCGCGGGACCAGCGCGCGTTGTCCCGCCCATAGCCTCGGGTCGCAATGCCGATCTCGGCCCGGGTGAGTCCGCGCACCACTTCGCGATTGGGCAGCGTCATGCCCCAGGCCCGCGCCATGGCGTCAAGTTTGCCCCCATGCAGGGCCAGCGTGAATTCCCAGGCGGCGTGATACGCCGCGAAGGCGGGTTCCAAGCTCAGGCATTGCTGCAACAAGGACGGCCGCGGCTCCATGCCCGGTTGCGCCCAACCGGGAAGATCGTCGGTCACCCAGCCGATCAATTGCGGCTCGTCCGTGAGTGCGCCGCACACTTCCTGCGCCCGGGCCTGCGCTCGCGCGGGCCATTGGGGGTCAAACACGTCGGGCAGTCGCAAACCTGGACCGAGCAGGGTCGGTCCGGGGCCGCAGAAATCCACGGTGGCTAGAAACGGCAGGCCATCCTCCCTCCCGGTGGCGTCGCCGCTCACGCCCACCGCGTTAAAGCCCCATGTGGTGAGACGGGCCGCGGAATCCTGGGGCAAGGCCGTGTCGCCCTGGCCTCCCGCCGCTCTCACTCCATGCACCGCTTTGCACCAAGCGGGGTTTCCGGCGGGGTCCAACAACCACCACGGCCCGTCATCGCTTTGCGCCAGATGATAAAAACCTGCCGTGCCGCGGCGGGTTTCGGCTCGGAACAACCGTGGCCGCGAAGCGGCGTCGTCCGCGCGCTGACCGTTCGGTCCCAATTACTTATCCCTCGAGCCGGCGCTCTTCTTGCCGCCCCCGCGACCATTGCCGACCGTCATGATCGTTCCGGCCAACACCCCGACGGCGAAAACGCCGAAGAAAATCAAGGCTGCCACGGTGTGAATCGGCGCCTTGGCCGTGGTTCCCGCCACCGGGAAATGGAAATCGATCGCATGCGTGTTATTCATGCCCACATAGAGCATCACGAAAAGAATCCCGAGGAGCGCGATGGTTTTGACGACGGCTTTTAACATGGGTGTTTGGGCTGGAGTGCGGCCAGTGGTGCTAGCGGGCGTCGCCAAAGGGGGCAATCGGAATTCGAGCGAGCGGCGTCACGTGCGCGGAAAGCCGAAGGGCAGCGAAGGTTTGCGCCGGATATAAGCGAGGGCAGGACGCGGGCGCGCCGCTGCTTTTACCGGAAACGTCCTGATTCCCTTTTCCCCCCAACTCTCTATGGTCGCCGGTTTTTCCCTTTCCTGACCACACTTCCATGCTGCCCGCGGTAATCGTTCTCCTTCTTCTCACTGCCTTGGTGGCGACTGATTCCCCCTCACGGGACGGCGATGCGTGACCGTGCCCCGGAGCTTTTCCGATGAAAAGAAGGGCAAAAAACGCGTCAGGTTTTTTTGAAACGCGGCTTGCACGGGGTAAGTCTGCAGTTTTCCCTCAATCTTTCGTTTCATGATACCTGTTTCCGCTCCGATTCGGCCCGTTTCCCCTCTGCGCAAGGCGCTTGCCGCTTTTGTTCAATGGTTTGATTCCGACTACACCCCGATTGCGCCCGAGTTGATGCGCGCCGAGCCGGATCGGGTTGATTGGATGCGCTGCATTCCATTCATCGTCTTACACGCCGGGTGCTTGGGGGTTCTGTGGGTCGGTGCCAGTCCCTTTGCTGTCTGGATGGCCGTGGCGCTTTACTTCGTGCGGATGTTCGCGGTCACCGGGATTTACCATCGCTACTTTTCGCATAAGACCTACAGCACCTCGCGCTTCGGTCAGTTTCTGCTCGCCCTTTGGGGTGCCACCACCGTGCAACGCGGCGCACTCTGGTGGGCGTATCACCATCGTCACCACCACCAGCATTCCGACGATCCGGAAGACGCGCATTCGCCCCACGTGCATGGATTTCTGTGGTCGCACATCGGCTGGATCACGAGCCGGCGTAATTTTCCGACGGATTATTCCAAGGTGAAGGATCTGGCGAAATATCCCGAACTCGTGCTGCTGAACCGGTTCGACACCGTGATTCCAATCCTATTGGCGATTGGTATTTACGTGGTCGGTGAAACGCTCGCCCGATTTGCTCCCGGGCTGCAGACCAATGGCGCCCAACTGCTGATTTGGGGTTTCTTTGTCAGCACCACGGCTTTGTTTCACGGAACCTCGTGCATCAATTCCATGGCGCATCTCATGGGCGGTCGCCGCTTCAACACCACGGATGATTCGCGCAACAGCTTCATTCTCGCCCTGATCTGTCTGGGAGAAGGCTGGCACAACAATCACCACCGTTATCAGTCCTGCACGCGCAACGGTTTTTACTGGTGGGAGATTGATATCACTTACTACGGCCTGAAGGCGCTTTCCTACACCGGATTGATTTGGGGGCTAAAGCCCGTGCCCCAGTCGATCATGGAAGAAGCCGCCCGCGCCGACCACGCCGCCACCATTGCGGCCGCCGAACGCGCTGCGCGTCACCATCCCGAGTTTTCTTCGCTGAAGAAGGTGGTGCCTGCCGCTGCCGCGTTTGCGGTCGCAACCGCCGCTGCGGCCAATACGACGGTCCCGAAAAAAGCGGAAAGCCCCGCGGTGCATCGCGATTTGACCGAGCAGCTCGGTGACGTCTCCAGACACGACCACCCGGCCCCCCCGCCGCCGGTAATCTGAGGGCGGATTTCGGCGGTAATGCGCAGCCTTGCCCGACCGACTTTCCTTTCCGCCGTCGCATGCTTCGGGTCCTATCTGAATCGCCACGACAGCGAGACGTGCAGGGTCGCGTACGTGTAGCCGGGAAGCCGCGGGATCGCGACAAGATCGACGGCCCACCGTTCGGCGAAGGGGATCGTAATTACGGCGGCGCCCAGTGGCACGATGGCGCCGTGGTTGAAATTGTAGTGGTGCGTGGCGCCGGCGATGGCGCCCGCGCGAATGCGCCCAATCGGCCATTGATATCCGCCATAGCCGTATCCCGCCCACCGACCGACGCTGTTCCGGAATACCCCGACCCCAGTGAGCCAGCGATCCTGTCGCCTCGTCACGCCCAACCCCGGCGTGGTGTTGTGCAGGTCGATCTCGGAGGTGTGCTCGTGCAGGCTGTAGGTCTGCGCCGTGAGATGCCAGGTGGCGCCGTTGGCCGCGGCCATCGTAGCCGTGAGCGACCCGATCAACCCTGCAATGGCTCGTGAAATGGCGCCCGGCACGCGTCCTCTGACAGCGCGCAAGGCCCGGAGGTCCTGCTCTCCCCCTGAATCCGACGTTGGTTCTCACACGTAGCATTCCTCACGCATCATGGCTACCCTCGCTATCATTGGCACCGGCATCGCCGGCCTCGGCTGCGCCCATTTTCTGCACCGCGATTTCGACCTCACGCTGTTTGAGCAGAACGCCTACGCGGGGGGCCACGCCAACACGATCGAGGTGGATGAGCCGGCTGTTCCGGGTTCGGCTGCGCAGCCCGCTCGCCGGGTCCCTTTCGACACGGGCTTTATGGTGTTTAACAAGGTGACCTACCCGCACCTCACCCGTCTTTTCGAGGAACTAAAGACCCCCATCAAGCCCACCACGATGTCGTTTAGCGTGCGCCACGTGGCGTCGGGACTTGAGTTCGCCGGTTCCTCCCTGAACCACCTTTTCGCTCAGCGAAAAAATCTTTTTCGTCCGCGCTTTTGGAAGCTGCTGTCGGCCATCAACCGATTCAACGCCGAGGCGGTGGCCGCTCTCGCCGACCCCGCGGCCCAAAACGAAACCCTCGGCGACTACGTCAAACGCCGGGGCTATGGGACGGATTTTATGGAACGCTACCTGGCGCCCATGAGCTCCGCCGTCTGGAGCACGCCGCCCGCGCAGATGCTGGCGTTTCCCGCAACGACCCTGCTGCGGTTTTTCCACAATCACGGCTTTCTCGGTCTGAATACGCAGCATCCCTGGTGGACCGTGGTCGGCGGGGCAAAAACATACGTGGAGCAAATCACCGCGCCGTGGCGCGACCGCCTGCGGCTCAACCGGCCGGTCATCCGCGTCGTGCGTACTCCCCGCGGCGTTACTGTCATGACCGCCGGAGGAGAGGCGCGGAGCTTCGACAAGGTAATCTTCGCGTGCCACGGCGATCAGGCGTTGCGGCTGCTCGCCGCCCCCACGGCGGAGGAAGCCCGCCTGCTGGGTCAGTTCCAGTTTCTGGCCAACACTGCGACCGTGCACACGGACGAGTCCGTGATGCCCCGCACCCGGCTCGCCTGGTCGAGTTGGAATTACGAAATCAACTGCGGTGAGGACGGCCGCGAATCCACCGCGACGCACTATTGGATGAACGCGTTGCAGGGCGTCTCGGATCGGGCGAATTATTTTGTGACGATCAACCGTCCGGAAGCCATCGCCCCCGGAAAGGTGGTGCGGCGAATCGAATACGAACATCCGCTGTTCAGTCTCGGGGCGGTGCGCGCGCAGGAGGAGATTCCCGCGCTCAACCGCGGGGCCAGCGGGGGGACGGAAACTTATTTTGTCGGGGCGTGGCAACGCTACGGGTTTCATGAAGACGGTCTGCTCAGCGCCTTCCGGCTGAGCGAACAACTGCTCGGTCGGGACCCGTGGACCCCCGGCGGCTTGAGCCCGGCGGGGGCGTTGGTGGGTGGCGAGTCGCCGGCGGCGGGATAACGACGGCGCCGGGAGACCGGCCGTGGGGTTTGTCTTCACGGGCGCAGGCGCCAGCACAAAGTCCCACGGGGGCTTGCTCCGCGAGGGGCAAACTGAATCTCTCCTGTATGTCCGCCCCGATCGCTTTGTTACCCCGCATGCCTCGCTGGCTGACGCGAATCACGAATGCGGTCCGCCGGCGTTCGCCCTCGCGGCGGGGTGGCGGGTGCGTGAAAGGGCGCATCGCCCCCGCCGGGCCATGGCCTTCCTCCCCCTGCGCGATCTCGTCGCATTGTGTTGGCGCTTGCGCCGGCGGGTCGCCGCTCCCTGCATCCGGCTTGCCGACCGGCACGTAGAATACTAAGTAAAGAAAACCGCGCATGACATCCTGTCTCTATGAATGCCACGTCATGCACGCGCGTTTTCACCCGAAAGCGCACCGATTTGTCTATCGACTTTTCCTTTTTGCGCTCGATTTGGACGAGTTGCCCGCGCTGTGCTCGGGCCTGAAGCTGTTTTCTTTGGGCCGGCGAAACGTCTACTCGTTCCGTGATGGCGATTACCTTCCCACCGGCGGCCAGCCGCATAATGCTGATCGGCCCTGGGCGGGGCCCGTGCCCCCGACCGCCGCCCCCGCGCTTTCGCTGAAGGAGCGGGTTTCCGGCTTCCTCGCGCAGCACAACATCGTGCTGGGCGACGGGCGCGTCATGTTGGTCACCCTGCCCCGCATTTTCGGTTACGGCTTCAACCCCGTGTCTTTTTATTTTTGCCAGGACGGCGTGGGTCGTCCGCTGGCGGCCATCGCGGAGGTCACCAACACGTTTCGCGAAGTGAAGCCCTACTGCCTGCGTCCGGATCCCGTGCCGGGTCGGGCTGGCGAGTTTCGCCTCCGCGTGCCCAAGCAGTTTTACGTTTCCCCCTTTTCCGACGTGGATGTGGAGTTTGATTTTGTGCTGCGCACGCCGGGGGATCGGCTGAGTGTGCAGATTGACGATTATGTGGACGGACAGAGAACCCTGACGAGCACGCTGAACGGGCCGCGACGCACGCTGACCAATGCGCGGCTCGCCTGGTTCATGCTGAAATACCCTTTGCTCACGGTGCGAATCATTGGGCTGATCCACTGGCATGCGTTGCGGCTCTGGCTTAAGCGCGCGCCGTGGTTCAAAAAATCCGCCCGGGCGGAGGACCAGCGCGCACTCTATCGGCCGCACGGCTCGCTGTCAGTCCCCGCGTCGCCGGCCGCCGGCGGCGCACCGCTCAGCACCGCCACTCGCGATGTTCCCTTCCAGCCCAATCACTGATCATGAACGGCCGTTCCGACGCTACCGCGACACCTCCCACTTTAGCCACCTTCACTCCCGGCGCGAAACCGTCGATCTTTCGCCGCTCGCTGCTCGGCGCCTTCGGAGCCATGACGGCGGGTCGGTTGCGGCTCGAGACGCCCGAGGGCGCGCACTTGGAGTTCGGTGCGCCGGGGAATTCGCATGACGGCGGGGAGGAAGCCTCGCTGGTGGTCCGGCGCGAGGCGTTTTTTGCGAAGTGCTTTTGGTCGGGCGATATTGGCTTCGCCGAATCGTTCATGGAGGGGGATTGGGAAACTCCGGATCTGACGGCGCTCATTTCGTGGTTCATCCTGAACCTGGACAATGCGCCGACACTTTCCGGTTCCCGCCGGCCTCGGGCTTTCGCGTTGAATCTGCTGCGCTTTGCGAATCGCGCGGGCCACCTGTTCCGTCCGAACACGCGCTCCAGCGCGCGTCGCAACATCCGCGAACACTACGACCTTTCGAACGCTTTCTTCTCCCTCCTGCTCGATCCATCGATGATGTATTCGGCCGCGCGGTGGCCCGCCGGCCAACGCGATCTTTCGCTCGAGGCGGCGCAGCGGGAAAAAAACGATGCGCTTTGCCGCCGGCTCCGGCTCACGCCGTCGGACCACGTGCTGGAAATCGGCTGCGGGTGGGGCGGATGGTCGCTGCACGCGGCGCGTGCTTACGGTTGCCGCGTGACCGCCGTCACGATTTCGCAGGAACAGTTTGATTTTGCCCGCCGACGCATCGCGGAGGCGGGGCTCGCGGGACGCGTCGACGTGCAACTCTGCGATTACCGCGATCTGACGGGGCAGTACGATAAAATTGTCTCGATTGAAATGATGGAGGCGATTGGGCACCGCTACCTGCCCGCGTTTTCCGCGGCGCTGGACCGGCTGCTCAAGCAGGATGGCTTGCTCGCGCTGCAGTTCATCACCTGTCCGGATGACCGTTATGACCGGCTGCGCTCAGGGGTGGATTTCATCCAAAAGCACATTTTTCCCGGCTCGTTGTTGCTATCGCTCAATCGGGTGAACGAGCAGCTCTCGCGCTGCGGCGGTTTTGTCACGCGGCAGGTCGAGGATTTCGGCGCGGACTACGCGCGCACGCTTCGCCTTTGGCACGACAATTTCCAAGGCCGGCTGGAGCAGGTGCGCGCGCTCGGCTTCGACGACCGATTCATCCGGAAGTGGACTTACTACTTGTGTTACTGCGAAGCCGCCTTCGCCATGCGCAACATTTCCGTCGTGCATACGCTCCATTCCCGGGCGAACAACCGTTGCCTTTAGGCCGTCTTCCGCTCGCCGGACGTGCTCCGGCCCGCGAGGGCTGCCGTTTTCGCGCCCATGATCATCTTCCTCCGCCTGCTTTTCCTGCTCGTCCTCGCCTCGATGCTTGCCGTGACGACGTGGGCCAGCCTGCGCTGTCCCTTGTTTGGCGTGCCCCGTGAAGTGTTCACGCATCCCTGGTTCATTGCGACGCTGGCCGATGCTTATTGGGGCTTCATCACTTTCTTTGTCTGGGTATGCTATCAATGGCCGCACTGGCTCGCGCGACTGGGCTGGTTCATCGCGATCATGCTGCTCGGCAACATCGCGATGGCAGTGTACTGTCTGGCGCTCCTTTTCCGCGCTCCGCGGGACGCCGCCCCGGCCACTTTACTGACCCGCCAAAACCAAGGGCGCGGCGGCTTCGGCTGGTTGCTCGCGGCCATCGGCGTGATCATCGTGGCGCTCGCCTGACTCACTCCCGCCACGATGTCCACGACGACCCTCGTTCTCTCCGCGCTGGTGTCGCTCACGGGAATTTTTGCGCTCTGTTATGCGGTCGCGCGGCGGATGGAAAATTACGGCATCGTCGATATTGCGTGGTCTTACGCCTTTGGGGCGCTCGCGTTGTTTTATGCGGCGTTTGGTTCCGGCCTGTTCGCGCGACGCGCCTGGATCGCGGCCCTCGCTCTCGTCTGGAGCGCGCGATTGGGGACGCATCTGGCCATTCGCGTGCTGGGCCATCATCCGGTGGAAGACGCGCGTTACCGTCAGTTGCGCGTGGATTGGGCCGCCGGTTTCGCCGCAAAGATGTTCGGGTTTTTCCAAATGCAGGCGGTGTCGGTTCTCGTTTTGGGATTGGCGTTCCTGCTGCCGTCGATCAACGGCGCGCCGCAGTTGCACCCGCTCGAATATGCGGGGGTGGCGCTCTGGTTCGTGGCGTTGACCGGCGAAACGGTGGCCGATGCCCAGTTGGCCGCGTTCAAACGGCTGCCCGGCAGCCGCGAGCGCGTGTGCGACGTGGGGTTGTGGCGCTACAGCCGCCACCCCAATTATTTTTTCGAATGGCTGATCTGGGTCGCGTATTTCGTGTTCGCCCTCGCCTCGCCCTGGGGCTGGCTCACGCTGCTTGGCCCGGTCGGAATGCTCTGGCTGCTCCTGCGCGTCACCGGCATCCCGATGGCGGAAGAACAGAGCCTCCGCAGTCGCGGGGAGGCTTACCGCCGCTATCAGGCAACCACGAGCGCCTTCGTGCCGTGGTTTCCCCGCGCATCGCGCTGACCACGACCGGCGGGCAGCCCGAGGGCGCGAACGCCGGCCGCGGCGCCCCGCCCCTGCGCCGGGCAAAAGTCTTCTCCGGCCGGCTCGCCCCAGCGCCGCGGCCCGGGCAGATTTTCCGGAGCCAAGCCGTCGCGTTCGGGTCTCCTGCTTCACCACCACGTGCCCGATTCCGATCCTGTTCCTCCCCTTCCTCCGCCGAGCCTCTGGCGCCGGCGCATTGTGGGTCCCGTCGTGGCGCAGCTCACGCAAGGACTCACGCCGCAGAAAATAGCGCTCACGCTGGCGATTGGCAGCGCGATCGCGCTGTTCCCCATTCTTGGAACGGCGACGCTCCTCTGCGTGATCGTCGGCGTGTTCATGAACCTGAATCAGCCCATTCTGCAGGTGGTGAATTATGCCTGCACGCCGATCCATCTGCCGTTTCTGTATTATTCATTTCGCTGGGGCGAACGGCTGTTCGGGAGCCCGCATACTCCCCTCCATCTGGCCGCGATGGGCCGGCTCCTGCTGGAACAACCGCTGCGATTTTTCCGTGAATACGGGCTGACGGCGGTGCATGCCGTCGCGGTATGGGCCATCCTGGCGCCGTTCTGGATCGCGGCAATTTATGCGCTCTCGCTGCCGCTGCTCCGCGCCGTGGAGCGCGCCCGGCTGGCGGCGGCGAAGATCGCGGCGAAAAAAGCGTCGGAGCAACCGGCGCCCTGACCGCTCCGCCGGAGCGGGAAAAAGGGTCACTCTGGACGGGGAGATCCACGTGCTCGTCCAACTTCGAGAACAGGGATCTTCTCCCGCCCCGAGTGACAAGGGGCCATCGCGGCTATTCGGCGGCCGCCAGGGTGAAGTAAAAGATGGCGCCGGCCTCGACGGCTGATTCCGCCCAAACCTTGCCGCCGTGCCGTTGCACAATTTTCTGCACGATCGCCAGTCCGATGCCCGTGCCCTCGAATTCCTCGCGGCGATGCAGACGTTCGAACAGCCCGAACAAGCGGCTGTAGTACTTCATGTTGAAACCGACGCCGTTGTCTTTGACGAAATAGACCGGAGGTGACTTGTCCGGCAGCGCGCCAATTTCGATCTCCGCTTTTTCGCGGCCCGCGCTGAATTTCACCGCGTTGGACAAGAGGTTGACGAAGATCTGCAGCACCATCGCCGCGTCGCCCTGCGCATTGGGCAAGGCGCCAAGGCGGAAATTGACCACGCGTTGGCTGTCGCCGCCGACGAGAGCGCTGGCTTCGAACGCCACCGAGCGCATGACGATTTCGTCCTGTTTCACGTCTTGCCGTGCGACGCGGAAGAAGGCCAGGAAATCGCTCGTCAATTGGCTCATGCGGTCGCTGTTGCGGAGGATCATGCGAATCATTTCCCGCGAGGCGGGCGACAACTCTCCCGCTTCACCGGACAGCATCATCTCCGTGCAGGCGGTGATGTTCCGCAACGGAGCACGCAGGTCATGAGCAAGTGAATACGAGAACGACTCCAGCTCCTGGTTTAACCGCTGCAGGCTGAGGGTGCGCAGCTGCAGGTCCTCGTTCGGCTGGCCGATTTCGGCCTCGCGTTCGCGGCGCTTGGTCATGTCGGGCACGAAGTTATCAAGCGGGCCTTCCGCCGCGAGGGGCGCGATGGTCCATCCGAGCCACCGGCGGGCGCCGTCGCGCGACGGAAAACGGCGCTCGAAATAATGGGGGGGTGCGCGGAGGATTTCCGGTGGCGAAGCAGTGCCGCCGTTTTGAATCCGTCCATTCCCCGCATGTCACTGTCGAGCAGGATCACGGCAAAATCGCGGCGCAGCACGAGCCGCAGCGCCTCCCGCCCGGAAGTCGCGCGGACGAGGGTCGGGCCTGGATCGCGCCGCTTCCAAAGCCACCCGCTTTTCGGGCGCGTTATCCACCAGGCGAAATGCCACCGGAACGTTGGGTCCTCCCCCGGCCTTCCCCTGCGCTCGTAGATCGGACTCCATTGAGCACGGGGTGATTCGTCACGCCGGGCATGGCGCCAATTCGCTCGATTCCGGGGCCAGCCGTTCACGGTCGTCCTCCCGTCGCAGGCGCCTAGGGCGTGCGCGCCTCCCCGCAGTTGACGTTTGTTCCAACCGGAGCGAAGGGTGAAGAGCGTTACCATAGAGGAGACTTCCGGTCGGGCAGGTGGTAAATTATGCAAGGAATTCCTGCGCTGGGAGATTCCATAAGGAGAGGGGCGGGGGGCCCTCCAACCCAATCCTTCGTGGCCGGCACCGAGAAGAGTTTTTTGGGCGCAAAAGCCCGATTTGCCCATGGGAAGTTTCTACCGGAACCGCTTAAGATTTTTCCCGATGCCGTCGGCTGCATGCTGCTGGAGTCGAGGCAATCCGCGCCGCCCGTTACTCCTTGGTCCGGGCGCTTCGCATTTTCTCGCTACCCACTCTCTCGGTCGCGAGGGAAGTGCTGCTCGACGAAGCGCACGCAACTTGCCACCGATCGATTCCTCCCACGGCGTCTCACGAATCTGTTGCGCGCCACCCGCTTCCCACGCGCGTGCCGCGGCCTCCAAGTCATGCTCGTTGACGAGG
>JBEENF010000001.1:0-41502 GCA_041192325.1 Verrucomicrobiota bacterium | reverse complement strand
CAGGTCCGCGTTCGGCGCGCGCCGCAACACCCCGTAAACGCCGCGGGGCGCCTCCAGCGTGAACGGCGGCGGCGCATCCTCCGCGAGGTAACGCACGATCGATGCGAGCAGCCGGCGATGCGACGGCACGCGGCTGGTGGTGTAGTGCGCCTCGAGACTCCCGTTGAGGTAAACCGTGCGGCCTTTCCCGTGGCGATTGACAACGATCGCCGGACCACGGGATTGCCGCGTCCCAAGATTCCAGCAATCCGCCAACGCTCGCGCCCCGCCGACCGCCGCCACCGGCAACACTCGTCCATCGCCCTTCACGCTGGCGCCGGCGCGCAAGTCACCGAGCGCGGAATGCGTTTCCTGGATGCGGTAGTAACACTCGGGCTGCGTATCGAGTGGCTCGCCCTGGATGTCCACGCCGAGGAGATCGCGCAGCATTCCGCCGGGTCGAGGCTGGCCATGTTCATCGCAAAGTCCGGTGTCGAACGTCGCGAGCAAGCCTCCACCGCCCTTCACCCAATCCGTCAGCAACCCCGCCAGCTCGCCGCTGAGGCCCGAGGCGCCACAAAGCGCGATCACCCGCTGCTGCCGCAGCCAGCCTGCCGTGATTTCCGTGCTGGGACAAACATCGAGACTCAGCCGCTCATCCAGCATGGCGAGCGCGAAGCCTTCGCTCATCGGCACGTTCCAGCCCCGCCGTTGGGTGCGCCAGAGCTGCAGCGCTTCCCACGTCGGGACCACCGTGACGTACGGAACCGGGACACTGTCCTTCAGCAGCGGCTCGACCGCACGCATCACATCGTAGACTTCGCGGGCGGGTTGCGCGCTGCCGCTGCCCAAGCCGTAATAAAGCCGGTTGAGCGTCGCGTAAATCGGGGCGCCCCCGCACGCGAGATTTGCGAATCCCTCCATGAGAATTTCGTCGCCATCCTCCTTGCTGGTGTTTTCCAGCGGCCACGGCCGGCTGTGCGCCGGCTGACTGAAATCGGAGAGGCAATAACTGCCCATGTACATTTGCGGCAACTTCCGGGTGGGACGCGCCATCGCGGCGCCCATCATTCCGGCCATGAGGCGGCGATAGACCTGCACCTGATGCTCGACCATGAACCCGTCCGGAATGCGATACTGCTGGCGCAGCGCCTCGCCATGCCAGGCGCCGCCATTGTGACAGAGCATGAATTTTCCGGCGGCATGAAGCGTGCGGCGAAACTCCAGCAGATCCGCCTGCTCCATTTCGCCAAACCATCGATACCACGTGACGAGAGCCTCCAGGTCTTCGCGGTTTTGGAGCCGGTCGATGTCCATGCCGGCGTAATCGCGAAATTTTCGCCGGCACGTGTCGCAGTAACATACCCCCGTGTAGCCAAAGCCGCTGGGCGCGTCGAAATACGCGCCATCAATATCATACGCGGAGTATTCGCGGATGATCCGATGCACGGCCCCGCGAAAAGCATCACCCGTGGCGTCGGCCTTCGGCGACATCATCCAGCCCAGGTTATCAAAGGTGATCGACGGCTTGCCGTCCGGACCGCGCAAAACCCAATCGAGGTAGGCAGGATGCTCGGCGAGAAATTTCGGGTGCAGGAACGGATTTCCGTATTTGGTGTAGCAGTACAGATGCACTCCGGCCCGGCGACAGGCGCGGGCCGTCTCGGCGAGCAGATCACGCTGCCCGAGTTCCGGGTGGAGCGGATAACCGGACTTAGTGGGATAACACGCCCAGAACCCGATCGGTTGAAAGCGCAGCGTATCACCGCCCAGCTCGAGCACGAGCTGCACGACGCGCTCGGCGTCATACTCATCGAGATGTGGATACACCGGCGGCGAAAAGCCCTCGAAATAGATCGCCCGCATATACCGCAACCACTCGGGCGGGGTATAACCATCCGGCGGCGGAACCAGCTCCACCGTGGGGACGGGCGTCGCCACCGTGCTCCGCTGGGGGGCGCCCGACAACGGCAGGTTCGAAAACAGACCCACCCCGACTGCGGTGGTTTTAAGAAAGCTTCGTCGTTCCATGGTAACCCTCCGTTTATCAGGCGTCGTGCCCCGCCGGCCATTGGCGCCCCCATCCACTTTGCCGCTCGTCGCCTGAACAACGTATCCCGCGGCGCAAAGTCGGTCAAGGCGCCCGGCTCCACGCGCACGCGATGCGCCTCGCTCGTAGGCGGCGCTTTCCTTCGCCTAATAGCCGGGGAACCGGCGCTCCCGGCCCGACCGGCCTGCCGTCGTCCGCGATCATGATCGTCCTTCCCCGGTACCTTCGCGGCCCCGCGGAGCGCAACTCGCCCTTACGCAATCGCCGGCCGCGGCAGGGCGTTGGCGGCGAGAATCGGCTCGAACAGATATTGCGCGAGATGGCGCACGACGGGAGCCACAACGCCGTCGCCCGCAAGGTGGTACGCGTCGTTGTACTTGTCCGGCAGCCGATACGAATCGGGCAGGCCCATCAGCCGGGCCGCCTCGCGGGCGGAGAGCAGCCGCGACCGCACCGATTTACCTTCGACGACCAGGATTTGCTGGCGCGATGAGCCGCCGGCCGGCGTGCGCAGGCAGCCGGAGATTCCATCGAACCGCACCTCGGCGCGCTGTACTTTCCGGCCATTTTCGTCGCGACGCGTGCGCCGGTAAACGCCCCCAACGACCGCCGTGTTGCTCCCCTGCGCTTTCCTCACCTTGGCTCGATTGACCGGGCTCATCATCGCCAGCAACGCGCGGGTCTGCGCCGGCGTATGCCACGCCACGGACGCTGGATGGGCCTCGATTACATCGGTAAACGTCTGCCGGCGTGGCCGCGGCGCCGGCACGCGCCACCAGATCCACTTCTTCGCCGCTTCCGCCGGCAAACGCGTGTGCGCGCCCATCAATGCTTCCGTGTGCCACGGTTGGCCGGGCGCCTCTTGCGTCAGCCGGTCGGGCAGCTGCGCAGACACCCGGACGCCAATCACGAACAAACGCGGACGCGACTGCGGCACAAAATGGGCCGCGTCGACCACGACCGAGCCGAAACGATAGCCGAGCGCCGCAAAGGAGGAGGCGATCGCCCCGAAGTCGCGGCCGTGGTTGGCGTGTAACGCGCCCACGACATTTTCCAGCACGAGCAGAACCGGAGCGCGGCCTTCCCGCTTCAAGCCCTGCATCAGCCGCAAGAATGGCCAAAACGTGCCCGAGCGGGTTTGCGCCTTGGCGGAACGAAGCCCGAGGCCACCTCCCTCGCCGGCCAGCGAAAGATCCTGACACGGAAAAGACGCCCAAACGAGATCCGCCGCCCCTGGCAGATCCGTGGTCTGCAACGTATTGATATCCGCCACGCGCAAATGACTGCCGCCCCAGTTGGCAGCGTAGGCACGCCCTTTCATTACGTCGAAATCGTTGGCGAATGCGCACGTCCATCCTCGGCCAAATCCCGCCCGCGCCATTCCGCCTCCGGCGAAAAACTCAAAAAAGGTGGGCACGTCGGTTTGTCGGAAAGGGCCTCGGCGGAGTCAACCAAGCCCTGCCCGCGGCGAGCCTCCTGCTCAGCATCCTGCCCGGTCTTGGCACATCGAGGGCTCCGCGTTGCCTTAAATCTCCCCCTCTCCCAAAGCCGCTCATGATTAAGCGCACCATCTGGAGCACGGACCGCACCCGCCGGCGGCGCGCAACGGGGGCGAAAGTTTAACCTTTGCCGCCGCGGAGCACGACCAGATGCGCGACTCCGTTCGCCTCGAATTCGCGCCAGTAGGTGTCTTCGATCGCTTCAAGTCGTTTCTGCTCATCCTCGGTCATCTCCTCACTAAGTTTGATCGCGGTAAATTCACCCTCCAAATCGCGTTCGGCGAGACGGCCGGCGAGCTCACCCCAGAAAACCTGTTCCGCGAACTGCTCGAGCTTTTCCTGCGGCACTCCGGCCGTGAGTTTCTCGTTGGGGAAAAACTGCCCATTCACGTCAGCTTCGACAAGGTCAGCGCAACCAAAGGGCTCGGCGAGCGCGAACGTTTTCTGCGCGATCGCCGCATAGCGTTCCGGCATGGTGGCGGGATCGTCGGGCCGGGCGCCCGCCACCCACAGACCCAGGTGGACGAGTTCGAGCAGCCGGGCGTATTCCTTCGTGGTAAAGCTGATTTTGGTCACGTGATTGCGGGAGCTGCGTGCAAGTTGCCCCCCACGCCCCCCAGGGCAACCCGGATTGTCGCCCGCCCGCGAGCAACCGTTCCTGCAACAGGCGCAGCATCACGCTGCGCCCGCTCCTGCCAAGGCTACGCCGTCTTCAGAATCGGCCGGAAATCCCGGCCTTGATGGCCGGCGTGTAGACCATGGTGTACCGATTCCGATCCGGTACGTACACGAACGCATCCGCCGAGGAGCCATCGAACAGGTTGATTACATCGACGAAGAAGGTCATCCAGGGTTTCCAACTGTATTTCAGGTTCAGGTCGATGTTGGTGCGGGAGTAATTGTACAGTCGCGAGGCGGCATTCGCGTTGTAGGTATTCAGCATTTCGCCGCGGTAGATGGCCTTGATCTGCACATCGAGCCCGCGATGGGCATAAGACAAGCCGGTGTTGAAAGATTCCGGCTGGAATAAAGCCAGTTCCCCCTTCGTCACCACTCCGCCGGTCGCAGTGTATTCACCCCGGGTGTCCATCCGGGTGTAGTTCGCCATGAAACCAAGGCCTTTCCACAGGCCCGGGAGGAAGGTGAAGCGCTGGCTGTAGCTCAGCTCGAAGCCCCGCACACGGGCGAAACCACCGTTTGTATCCATGGTTGAGATATATCCTTCATATTGGCCGTCAAAGCCGTTGTTCGGGCCCGCGCCCACCGTCTCGCCGCGGCTCGCAAAAATGAAATCCCTGATCTCTTTGAGGAAAACGCCAGCCGAAAGGTGCCCCGCGGGTTCGAAGTAATACTCCAGCGTGAAATCGAAATTTTGGGCCGTTTGCGGGCGCAGGTCGGGGTTCGCCGCCCGGATCGTCATGTTCTCGTTGCTGACATTCGTCACCAACAGAAGGTTCGAGAAGTTCGGCCGGCCCAGGCCGGTCGAGTAGCTGAGCCGGGTCACGACATCGCGCAAGGGGCTGTACTTGAAATGTAGGCTCGGCAGCACGTTCCGGTATTCGCCCTTGTCCTCGCGCAGATTGCTCCACTCCGCGATGGTGCGACGGCGCAGCTCCTCGGAAGTCACGGTTCCCACCCACGCGGCGCGGCGCGCCCGCTCCGCGGGCGTGATTTCCTGCCGCACGCCGCGGCTTGATACATTGGTCTGCTCGAGTCGCACGCCACCCATGATGTCGATCGGGCCGATGTGCAGGTCACCCATGATGTACCCCGCCGTGACCTCCTCCGAAATTTTGCCGTCAAACTGCAAGTCGTCCCGCGTGGTGTTAAGCACGTTCAGCGTGAATTGGTTGGGATTGGCCGTAAGGTGACGTCGCATGGCTTCCGGGTCCACCACCGGTACGGGATCATAGCGCCCGCGTGCCGAGCGATAGGTATACGATGCATCGGCAAACTGCGCGATGTTGTCGTCGTTGAGGCGCGTGGCCGGATTGACGCCGACTATGCCGTCGGGACCGGCGTAGATATAGACGGGGCGGGACTGGTCGCGATTCCGGTCCTGGCCGCGATACCGGATGCCCATCTTCAGGCCGGCCGGCGCCGCCGTGGCAAACGTCTTCCGCCAGTTGACGTGAAAGGCCTTGATCACGTCCTTGTCGTCGAAGTCCTGCAGGTTAAACAACGTGTTCGTATGGGCGCTCCGATCGGTGTACGCGGGCCCGCTGATCTGTGTCATGGTCGGGTACTCGATGCTCTTGCTGCGGTCGAAGCGAAAGCCGACGCCCGAAACCTGCATGGTGGGAATGACCCGATCCTCGGTACCGTTTGAGAGCGAATAGTTTGCGCCGTAGTCGATCAGGCCGCTGGCAAACCGCTTTTCGCCGCCAAAAACGAAGTTCACGCTCTCGACCGCACGCACGCGGTGATTTTGCGACAAACTCAGCGGGTGGTTGATCGTCTCCGTCACGGTGTCCGTCCAGCCCGGCCTAATCTGCGCCGCGGTCGGCGTCATGACAAAATGGCGCCGATCAAGGGTATCCGTGTAATCTGCATACATCGTGTTGAGAAAGATCCGGTGGGTGGGACTGAGCTTGTAGTCGACCCGCAAGCCCACCCCGATCCGCTTGTGCGTGAGCCGGTCTTCGCCGAGGTTGCTCATGTAAAAATACGCCGGCGCGCTGGTGTTCGTCGTCACCTGCCAGTTTTTGTACACCGAGTCGCGCGGCTTGTGGGTGCGGTTGAAACTGGAGGTGAAAAGCACGCCGAGCTTCTGCTCCGCGCCGAAGACGTTCGAGTAGTTGAACGACGCGATCGGGCGCAGCGTGCCCCGGTCCAAATTCCACGAGGCGCCCCCCATGTAGGAGATCGAGCGGCCCTTGCGGTCCAGCGGCGACTTGGTGCGCAGGTTGATCGCCCCGCCGATGGAATCGCCGTCCATGTCGGGCGTGAGCGCCTTGGTGACTTCGATCTGCTCGACGAAATCCGCCGGCAGCCGGTCGACCTGGAAAGCGCGGTTCATCGTGCCCGTGGCGCCGTTGGCGCCGCGGGTGCCGTCAACCGTGACCGCGTTCATGCTGGAACTGATCCCGCGCACACTGACGGAACCCACTTCTCCCTCCGACATCTCCTCGGTCACGCCGGGCAGGCGCATGAGCAGGTTGCCGATGTTCTGGTCGGCAATGTTGCCGAACGCGTCGGAGGACAGGACGTTCTTCACGTTGGGCGCGTTGCGCTGTTGAGTGATCGCCAGCGCATTGCCCTCTCTCTCACCGGCCACGGTGAAGGCATCCATGGCATAGGCCTTGGAGGTGAGGGCGAATTCGCGCGTCAGATTGCCGCCGGTCGGAATCGCCACGGAAACGGTTTGCGTATCGAGTCCCGTGTAAGAGGCGGACACCCGGTACTCGCCCGGGGGCAGGGCCGGAAAATAAAAGGCGCCATCGCGGCCCGTGAAGGTGCTGTACTGCGTCGATTCCAACGTGACCAGAGCGCCTTCGAGGTAAGCGCCAGTCGCGCTGTTTTGCACTCGTCCGCTGAAGCGACCCGTCTCAGCCGAAGTCGCGCCGGGCGTTGGGCCGCTCGCGGCAAAAAGGGCGGCCGGCACAGACCACATGAGCCAGAAAATTAACAGGATGGTGCGGAGGGGGTTGCAGGGCATGCTCGCAGGCTGAAGGGAGGAAAACCCGACAGTCAATCCCGGCCGGATGAACGCCGCGGGCGCCCGGCGAATTCAACCCGTGAGGAACACTCGCAGGGCAGCCACAAGCCGCCATTGACCGCCCGGTGCAGCCGTCGCAGCGTCGCCACACCCGTCTCGCTCCATGGCTTCCACCCCGCCCCCCCCGCCGACGGCGGCCACCCGCCTTGTATCGCTCGATGCCCTCCGGGGATTCGACATGCTCTGGATCTTGGGCGGCGATGCCGTGATTCGCGCCGCGGCGAAAACGTGGGACGTCGGTCCGCTGCGGGTAACCGCCCAGCAACTCCAACACAAGGACTGGGCCGGCTTCGCTTTCTACGACCTCATCTTTCCGCTCTTTGTCTTCATCGTCGGCGCCTCGCTGGTGTTTTCCCTGACGCGGCTTATCGCTCAGCACGGCCGGCCGGAAGCAGTGAAGCGCGTGCTTCGCCGGGCGGCTTTCCTCTTCCTGCTCGGCATTTTCTACAGCGGCGGCCTGAGCAGCGAATGGCCGGGCGTGCGCGTGCTTGGGGTCCTGCAACGCATCGCGCTCGCCTACGCGGCGACCGGGCTTCTGTTCTGCTACTTGAAACCCCGCGCCCTGGCGGTCTGCGGCATCCTGATGCTGTTGGGTTATTGGGGCCTGATGGCGTGGGTTCCCATCCGGGAGGTCACGCTCAGTCGGACGGCCCTGACGGCGCATTTCAAGGCCGAGCCCACCGGGGCGCAGGTCCGCGAGCTTTACGAGGGCGCCACCGCGCGCGTGACGGGCCGCTACGAGCCGGGGCTCAATGTCTCGAACCATTTCGATTTCGAGTATCTCCCCGGCAAGAAATACGACGGCGCCTATGACCCGGAAGGTGTGTTGAGCACGCTGCCCGCCGTAGCCACCTGCCTCCTGGGGGTCTTCGCCGGCTTGCTGCTACAACGTTCGGATCGCAGTGACCGACAAAAGATTCTCTGGCTGGTGGCCGGTGGCGCGGGCGCAGTCGCCGTGGGCTGGCTGTGGCATTTGCAATTTCCGGTCGTAAAGAAAATCTGGACGTCCTCCTTCGTGCTCGTGGCGGGCGGCTGGAGCTGCCTGCTGCTGGCAGGGTTCTACACCGTGGTGGACGTGCTGCACTGGCGTCGCTGGTGCGAGCCGCTGGTCTGGATCGGGATGAATCCCATCACGCTCTACCTCGCCGCGAACATCCTTGGTTTTCAGCGCATCGCGCCCCGCCTCACCGGCGGGAGCGTAAAAAGTTTTCTGGATCAACAGGTGGCGCCCGGCATGGGCGAGCTCGCGCTGGCGCTCACCGCCCTACTGCTGATGCTGGCGCTGGCCCGGTTTCTTTACGTGCGAAAGATATTCCTGCGACTCTGAGGAACGCGTTGACCGCCTTGCGCTGGCCCGAAATCTTCCGCGACCGCACGATGACCTCCCGGAAATCAGCCGACGAGTGGTTCGCCGAATACGGCATCGACCACCAGAATCCCACCAACAAAGCCCTGCAGTGGATTTGTGCGCCCGTGACTTTCCTGGCCGTGTTCGGCTTTGCCTGGGCCATTCCCGTTCCGGAGCAGTGGATGGAAGTGGCCCCGTGGTTCAACTGGGCGCTCGTCGCGATGGCGGTCGCCACGCTACTCTATGTCCGCCTTTCGCCCGCCCTCGGCGCCGGACTGCTGTTCTTCATGGCGATCGGCTACACCGGATTGACGCTCCTTGAACTGTATGCGCCTTGGCCGGTGTGGAAAATTTCCTGCGTGGTGTTCGGCCTCGCGTGGGCCGTGCAATTTTTCGGCCACGTGCTGGAACACCGAAATCCCTCTTTGGTGAAGGATCTCCGGTTCATCTTCATCGGCCCCGCCTGGGCGCTCAGTGCGCTGTATCGCAAGCTTGGTCAGCGGTACTGATGGCCTGCGGCGAGACGTTTCGCGCGGCCACGAAGAACCCCTCGAACGGACACGACCGCACGCGGGCCCCGGCGACGAGCTTACCTTCCCGCCGCCGAAACAACGCTATTTCTTCGACTCGTCGATCACCAGGTAGCTGGCCCGCCCCGCCCGCAGGAAGCGCACGGTCACTTTCGGACCCTTGATTTCCTCGCTGAGCTTCACCGCTTCGGTCGCATTGCGCACGGGACGGAAATTAAGTTCCAGGATAACGTCCCCTTCGCGCAAACCTTGTCGTGCGGAGGGACTGTCGGGCTCGACTTCGGTGATGATGGCGCCTTGGAAACGGGGGGGAATGTCGAGCTGTTCGCGGATTTCCGGGGTAATATCCTCCACGGCGACGCCATTCAAAACGCCGTCGTCCTTGATCGGATTCCTGCCCGACTCCCCGCCCGACAGTCGATCATCCGGGCGTCGGGCGAGGGTCACGTTCGCCGTGGCGGGTTTGCCATCGCGGAGATAGCCGATGGTGATTTTGGACTCGGGAGCGAGCTGACTGACCGTCATCAACAGGTGACGGGGATCGCGGATCTCGATCGCGTTGATCTTGGTGATAACGTCGCCCGCTCTGAGGCCCGCCTTTTCCGCCGGCGTGTCGGGCGTCACCTCCGCCACGAGCGCCCCTTTGTCGGTCCCGAATTGGGCCGTCAATTCCTCGGTCAACTCCTGCGGCAGCACGCCGAGAAACCCGCGCTCCACCCGGCCGGTGTTGACAATCTGCTCGGCGACCGAGCGAACGACGTTGATGGGAATCGCGAAGCCCACGCCGGCAAAGCCACCGCTCCGGCTGAGAATCGCGGAATTGATGCCCACGACCCGTCCTTCGGTGTCCAGGAGCGCACCGCCGGAGTTTCCCGGATTGATGGCGGCATCGGTCTGAATGAAATCCTCGAACGGTCCGAACCCCACCCCGCGGCTGAGCGCACTCACGATGCCGCGGCTGACGGACTGGCCGACACCAAAGGGATTTCCGATCGCAAGGACGACGTCGCCCACTTGCAACTGATCGCTGTCGCCGAAAGTCGCCGGAGAAAGGCCGGCGGATTCAATCTTCAGCACTGCCAGGTCGGACGCCGCGTCACGACCGATGACCTTCGCCTCAAAGCGACGGTTGGAATCGCCAATCGAAACTTTCACATCGTCAGCGCGGTCGACGACATGATTGTTCGTCAGAATATATCCGTCGGCCGTGATCACCACGCCCGAGCCGAGGCCCTGCTGAGTTTGTTCCGGAGGACGGGCGCGCGAGTTGCCGCGCGGCGAGTTGCGGCCTCCGCCGCCTCCCCCGCGCCCATCCTCGTCCGGAATATTGAAAAACCGGCGTAGCGTCGGATCGTTGAGAAAGGGCGTAAGATCCGGCGCGGTTACCTTCTTCGACGAATATACATACACCACGCTGGCGGCGGTGCGCTTGACGACGCCCGCGTAGCTCACCCGATCGGGGGCATCGCGGTTGATCTCCTTGCGGTCGACACTCAGCTTCAGGGGAGGGCGGGAACCGGGCGCAACCGGTTCAGCCTTTTTGGCCGCCGGCGCCTTGTTGCGCGCCGGGGGGTTCTTGGCCTCGCCGGCGCGGACGGTCAGCCCGGCGGCAATCGTCACGGCGAGAACGGCGGACATGACCAGGACGCGGGCGGTAACATTCGTTTTCATGAAAGACGTGGAATTAAAAGGGTAAATGCGAGTGGCGCCGTCGTAAATACCGCGCAACGAAATTATCGCGGCGGCTCGCCGCGCTGGCCGCTTCGTTTTGCAGTCGTGGCGTGCAGAAAAGACATGGGCTTTGGTGAAGGGGTGCGCAACGGGAGAACCGTAAATCCCGTCCGCCGGTTACGCGGCTTCTCCTTCCCGTTATCCCTGCGACCCGGAAACGCAAACCGCCGCACCCGTTGGTTGTGCGACGGTTGGAAACGCCGCCCGCCGCCGACCCCAGCATCAGGCCGAAAGGACGGAGCGACGAGACGTCTCCGCGCCCGCCGAACAAGGGGTGCTCAAGGCGTTCCGGCGGCGGAACGCTGCGTCCGCTGGCGTTCGCCAAGGCGTTCCCGAAAGGCATCGAGCTTCGCCCGCTGTTCCGGGGTCAAAATGGCGCGCATTTCGCCGCGCGTGGCCTCGCCCAGGGACCGGCCTTGGGCGATCTTCTGCTCCCGCGTCAGACCTTCATCGGCGCGGATCGCCTTCATCGCGTCAGCCGCCACCGAGCGGCGGGATTTGAGCCGGGTAATCTGCTCCGCCGTCAAATTGAGCCGGCGCGCCACGTGGGCGCGAACCGCAGCGCGTGCCGCCAGCGCGCGCAATCCCTCCCGGTCGGGGCGGGGCTCCGCGCCAGCGTCCTTGGCGCAAAACGAGGGAACGGCGACAGTCGCAAGTCCGAGGGTATGAAGTGTGATTCGGGTAAGTTTATTCATCGGAAGAACGGTAAGGTTGCCGCCGATGACGGACAGCGGACAACCGCGGTTACACCGCTCCCGCGGTCAGCGGTAGGCATACGCCGCGCTGTCACGCAACTGCCGCAGGCGGTCATGCGCCGCCTGCACGGCTTCGTATTGGGTCTGAATCAGCCGGCGGCTAATATCATCCACGTCCGCCTCGGCCAGCGCTGCCACGTAAGCTTTTACCGCCCCGTCCTCGCCGCGTTCGCATTCCGCCAGCACGGTGTGAATCTGGTTGTCCGCGAGGGCCGCCTTGAGCTCCATCCAGCGGCGATGGAGCGCGGCGACCGGGCTGCCGGTTTTCACGGGCTCCTCGCGGAGGAGCCGCACCCGGTCCTCGAGTTCGCCGACAAACTTGCTGCGTTGCGCCGAGCACTCCGCGAAAAAGCGGGCCAGCTCCGGGTCGGTGACGTCCATTGCCGCCAACTGAAAGCCCTGTTCCGAGGTGCGGCACACGGGTAGGAGCGAATTGAGCGCGCGCACGGCATGATCGGATGTCATCTTCATGAGCTCTTTGAAACGGTCCGCGCCGCAGAGTTCACGGAAATCACTCCCGGCGCCGGCCACGCCCGGCCGCGGCCGGCAGAGCAGAGGAAGGCCAGTTTCCTTTTTCTCCTTTGCCGGTCACGGGTTTACAAAATCCGCACACCGTGCTCCCGCGGAAAGCGCCGGCTCCAACGGCGGCGTTGACCGAAAGCCCCCCATCCGGCTAACTCTCACGGTTTATGTCCGCCGATCCCACTGCTCCCGTCACCACCATGGACAACATTGTCGCCCTCGCAAAAAGGCGCGGCTTCATTTTCCAGTCGTCGGAGATCTACGGCGGACTCAACGGGTTTTTCGACTATGGTCCGCTGGGTTCGGAATTGAAGAAGAACATCCGCGATTGCTGGTGGAATGACATGGTACGCCGCCGCGACGACATCGTCGGGATCGAAACGTCCATCATCATGCACCCGAAGGTCTGGGAAGCGTCCGGCCACGTCGCCGGCTTCACGGATCCGCTGGTCGATTGCAAGGTGAGCAAGCAGCGGTATCGCGCCGACCAGTTGTTCTATGCCCCCGTCGTTGTGACGGGGGAAGACGGCAGCCAAAACACCCTTGGTTATGTTTCCGCGCTCGAAAGCGAACGAACGAACGAAGAACTCACCGAGAAGGCTAACGATCTAAAGCGGAAGAAATCTGCCCGGGGAACCCTGCAAACGATCGCCGGGCTCCCCATCGACGGGGCAAAACCGGAAGAGATCGCTTTGATCCCGTCGCCGGCCACCGGAAATCCTGGCGATCTCACCCCACCGCGCGCGTTCAACATGATGTTCCAGACCAACGTCGGGGCCATGACCGACGCCTCGTCCGTTGCCTACCTGCGCCCGGAGACGGCGCAGGGCATGTTTGTGGACTTCAAAAACGTCGTCGACACCGGCCGGGTGAAGCTGCCCTTCGGCATCGCGCAAATTGGCAAGTCGTTCCGCAACGAAATCACCCCGCGCAATTTCATCTTTCGGTCCCGCGAGTTCGAACAGATGGAGATGGAATATTTCATCCATGAGGACGCGGACTGGGCGAAGTGCCACGAGGAATGGATTGCCTGGTGTGAAGGCTGGCTGAAGAGCATCGGCCTCCCCGACACCCACCTCTCCCGTTACGCCCATCTGAAGGAGAAGCTCGCGTTTTATTCGAAGGGCACGGTGGACATCATGTTCAAGTATCCCTTTGGGGTGCAGGAGCTGTGGGGAATCGCGGCGCGGGGCAACTACGACCTCGGGCAGCACGCTGCCGCCAGCGGGAAACCCCAGGACATCTTCGACGAGGCGTCGAAGAAGAAGTTCACGCCGCACGTGATCGAACCGGCCGTGGGCGTCGACCGCATCCTGCTCGCCGTGCTGTGCGCGGGCTATGCCGAGGAAGACGTGAAGGACGAGAAGGGCAACGTCGAGAAACGCACGGTGCTCCGGCTTTCGCCCCGGATCGCGCCCGTGAAAGTGGCGGTGCTTCCGCTGTTGAAAAACAAGGAGCTGCTGGTCGCGCGGGCCCGCGAACTCTATGGCCGGCTCAAGCGCCGGTATGCGGTTTTCTACGACGACGGCGGGGCCATCGGCCGGCGTTATCGACGCCAGGATGAGATCGGCACACCGTGGTGCGTGACCATCGACTTCGAAACGATCGAAAAGGATGGCAGCTTTACCCTGCGCGAGCGCGATTCGATGGCGCAAAAGCGCATCACCGAAGCCGAGCTTTTCGCTTTGCTGGACGAACAGGTTTACTGAGCAACGGCACGCCAGTCCTGCCCGCGGTTGCGCCATTCGCGGCCGCGGGACACCTGTGCGCCGATACCAACCAACGTCCTTTGCATTCCTTTCCTTCTTCTTCCACGCTATCGGGAATGGGCCTTACGCTGGCCGGCCCAGGCAGGCTATCCTGCGTTTGCCGCAGCGACCGCGCCGGAGTTTTCGCACCCGCCTGACCCATGCCTCACCCCACTGTCGATTCCGGCGATGCCGGTTCAACCCTGCTGACGCACCTGGCAGCGATGGATTCGGGCTCACGTCATCGTGGCCAGGACTACCACCGCAAGGGAGCCGTCCTGAGCGTGACGCGCGTCGACGACAAGACGGTGCTCGGGGAAGTGCGCGGCACGAAACTTTACACCGTGGAGCTGCTTCGCGCGGGCCGCGGCTGGCGCAACACCTGTTCGTGCCCGATGGGCGGAAATTGCAAACACGTCGTCGCGGTCGCGCTGCACTGGCTCGGGCCGCGGGCGCCTGCGCTCGAAGCGGTTGGGCCGACCCCGCCCGCTGCCACTCTGCTTCGCGCTCCGCTGGGTTCTTCCACGACGGGTTTTCGCCAGCATTGGGAGACGATTCTTGCGGAAAAAATGGGTCGGCCCCTCTCGGCCGGGGAAGGCGCTTTTCTGGGGAAACTCGCGCAAATCTACCATAATTTTCACCAAGCGGGCCGCGTCAGCGCGACGGACCTTTCGCGCCTCGGTTTTCACACCCAGGAGGCAAAACCCGGTCCCCACCGTTATGCCTTCGATGGCTGGTGGGCGGACGCGCCGCGCGATCCCATCGAACTTTGGCAGTACATTGCCTACGATATCGAATCGTCCGGTTTCAGCGTGCCGGAATTCATGCGGCCCGTCACCGACACGGGGCCGGTGCGCGCCCGGCTGGGCGACCGCCAGCAACGGGAGGCCGTCCAGCGTTGGATGGACCGTTTTTCCCAGATGGGCACGGCGCTGCAGCAACCGGTCGAGGAGAAAACCGCCATTCCCACACGCCTCGAGGTGCGACTCGATGTGGGCGGCGCCAAGTGGGCGCTCGAAACGCGCGCCCAGACGGACAGCCCCTGGAAAGCTGCGCCCCGCACCCTGCTCGAACGCTTCACCCGCGAGAGCGCGGGCTTGTCCGCGCTCGACGCGAGTCCCGCGGTTTTCGCTTTTCTCGCGCTCTGCCAGGACCAATGGCGGCAGGGTTTCGCGCTGCAGCTCGCTCCGGAAAATCTCGGCGCGCGCCAGTTCCTGCATCGTGTGCTCTCCCACCCGCTCGCGCGTGAAGTGGTCACCGGCAGCGGCGGGCGGCCATTGGAATTCGCGACCGAACCCCTGCTCTGGCAGGTCGCGTCGAGCGGCGATGCGGACAACTACGTGGTGGCGCTGCACCGGCCCGACGGGACACCGCTCCCGGCGGCGGCTTTGTTCCTCCCCGGCCAGCCCGGACTGTACCTCCACGGCGGCATCGTCTATCGCGGCCCGCCGGCGCTGGACGGCAATTCGGTCGCCGCGGCCATCGTGCCGGCCAAGGTCATCCACGACCCGGAGGTCTTGCAGATTCTCCGTGGCTTCGGAGCCAGGCTGCCCGCCGAAATTGCCGCGCGTTTTGTGTCGGTGCCGGTCCGCGCGCGTTTCGAATGTCATCTCGCGGAAGACTTCACGGGCACGGAAAATCTTCTGGTCGAACTGGTGGCGGTCGCCGACGGTTTGGCGGGCCGGCAGACCTGGTTGAGTTCGAACTGGAGCCCGCTGCCGGCACCGGCCGGAACCGCGGCGGAAAGAATTTTGGCGTTCGACTATGCGCCCGCCGCCGCCGCGACGCCGCAGCTTGCCGCGCTGGGGCTCGCGTTCAACCGCCAGGAGGAAAAATGGATGCGCCGCATCACGCGGACTTTCCCGGAGGAATTCGTCGCCTGGCGCGAGGCGCTGCCGCCGGAAATCGAAGTCATCGCCACGGGCGAGCTGGGCTCGTTGTTGAGCGGGCCGGTGCGCGCGCGGGTGGAATTTGAGCTGACGGAAACGACTGCGCGCCGCGACTGGTTTGACCTCGCGCTGGCCTTGAAGCCGGAGGATTCCACGCTCACGCCCGCAGAGGTTGCGCTGCTGCTCAAGGCCCGCGGGAAACTCGTTCGCCTGAAGGGCAAGGGCTGGCGCCGGTTGAGCGTCGATTTGGCGGACGCGCCCATCGCCGCGCTGGAAGCGGCCGGTTTCGACCCGGAAGCCCTCGCCGAGGCCGCGATTGCCGGCGAGCATCACCGTTTTCACGCGCTGCAGCTCGCCCAGACCGAGGTGAGCGGTCTGCTGTCGGAGAACGAGGCGCAGACCTTGCGCGCGCGGGTGCGTGAACTCGGGCGTCCCCGCACCGCCCCTGCTGTGCCCACGGGGCTCTGCGCCGAATTGCGTCCGTATCAGCGCGAGGGATTCGAGTTCCTGGCCTTTTTGACGGAAAATAATCTCGGCGGCTTGCTGGCCGACGACATGGGCCTGGGCAAGACGCTGCAGGCCCTGACCTGGCTGTTGTGGCTCGCCCAACGGCAGCCCGCCAGCGTGCCGCTGCGCGTGCTCGTCGTTTGTCCCAAATCCGTGATCGGCAACTGGGAAACGGAAACCCGGCGATTTACGCCCGCCCTGGCGGTGATTCGTTTCGAGCCCGGCCGGATGAAAGGATTGCTCGCCGCCCACGCGGGCCAGCCGGTGATCGTGGTGGCCAACTACACCCAATTGCGGCTGCAGGCGGAATTTTTCCGCAAGGAAGCGTGGCACGCGGTGATTCTGGACGAGGCGCAGTTCATCAAGAATCCTTCGTCGAAAGTCGCCGTGGTCGCCCGCGATCTGCCGGGCGCGCACCGGCTGGTGCTGACCGGCACTCCGGTGGAAAATCGCCTGCTCGATTTGTGGAGCCTTTTTGCGTTTGCGCTGCCCGGGCTGCTCGGCACGCAAGCGGCGTTCAAACGCCAATACGCCCAGGATGACCTGATGGCGCTCGCGCGGCTGCGCACGCGCGTGCGGCACTTTCTGTTGCGACGGACCAAGGGCCAGGTGGCGGCGGATTTGCCCGCGCGCACCGAGGAGGACGTCGTGCTCGAGCTCGAGGATGAACAGGCGCGGCTGTATCAGGCGGAGCTCAAACGCGCCCGGGCCCAATTGCTCCGGGTGGATTCACCGCGACAGCTCGACAAGGCGCGCTTCAGCATTCTCGCCAGTCTGATGAAGCTGCGGCAGATCTGCTGTCATCCCGGATTGGTCGACGCTGCCCATCGCGACACGCCGTCGGCAAAACTAGAAGACTTGTTGGAGCGGGTCGAGGAGCTGCGCGACGAAGGACATCAGGTCCTCGTGTTCAGCCAGTTTGTCACGATGCTGGAAATTATCCGCGAACGCCTCGTGACCGCGGGCATTGGCCATTTGATGCTCACCGGTCAGACGGAAAATCGCGACGAGCTCGTGGCGCAGTTTCAAGCGGAGCGTCGCCACACGGTGTTTTTGCTTTCGCTCAAAGCCGCGGGCTTCGGCCTGAATCTGACCGCGGCTTCGTATGTGATACTCTACGACCCGTGGTGGAACCCCGCCGTCGAAGCGCAGGCGATCGATCGCACGCACCGCATCGGACAAATGGCGCCGGTGAATGCGTATCGGTTCATCGCGCGCGGCACGGTGGAGGAAAAGATCCGGGCGTTGCAGCGCGAAAAAGCCGCGCTGGCGGGCGCCGTGGTGCAGGAGGAATCGCTCGCGAGCGTGCTCGATCTCGACAGCCTTCGGCAGATTCTGGGATAAGCGGTCCGCACCGGAAAAAACTGTGGGGGAAAGCGTGAGCTTGCCGCCACGGCTTCAACGTTCCCCCGGAATCGAGACTGGCGGCTACACCGACTTTAGCGTAATTCACCCACCCTCTCTTTACCCCCATGAAATCCCTTCCCTGCTTGCTGCGCGTCTTGTTGTGTCTCGCCGCCACCGGCCTCGTCCACGCGGCGAGCGTCAGGGATTTCGGCGCCAAAGGCGACGGCGTGGCCGACGACACCGCCGCGATTCAGCGCGCGGTGTCTGAAACAGCCGACGGCGTGGTCACTTTCCCGAAAGGCGTCTACCGCCTGACGGCAACCGTTCGCGTCGCGCTTGATGGCCCGGGGCGGATCAGCCTCAACGGCGGCGGCGTGGGTCGCATCGTCATGGCGGGCAGCGGTCCCGCGTTTCATTTCGGCGGCACGCACCGGGGATCCGCGGGGCCGGACAGTTTCAAGCCGGGCGTGCTGGACCGTGAACGCATGCCGCAGATCGACGGACTGGAGATCGTGGGCGCGCACCCCGAAGCCGACGGACTCGAATTCAGCTACGTGATGCAGGCGACAGTCCGCGGCTGCTTGCTCCGCGAACTGCGTCACGGCATCCATTTTTCCGCCGGTTCACCGCCACCGGCCCGCATCACGACCAGCAATCGCAACCCGATCATCATCGGCAACCACATCTACAATTGCCGGCAGACGGGCATCCTTTTTGAGGGCGTCGACCTGCACCAGATTATCATCAGCAGCAACCACATCAGCTACTGCAAACGCGGTGGTATCCGGATTATGAATGCATCCATTCGCAATCTGGAGATCGTGGAAAACTGCATCGAATACAATTACGACGCGAACCTGCCCGAGTCGGCCGACATCTGGATGGATATCGGCCAGGGCAGTATCCGCGAAGGCGTCATCACCGGAAACAACATCCAGGCGATCAAGACGCCCGGGGGCGCCAACATCCGGCTCGTCGGCAGTCCGACCACCCCCAACAAGCTCGGGCTGTTTGCCATCTCCGGCAATCACATCAGCAGCCAGAACGTGAACATCCACCTGAAAAACGTCCGCGGCATCACGGTGAACGGCAACAGCTTCCTCCGGTCCGGCGAACAAGCGCTGTTGATCGAGGGCAGCCGCAACATCGTCGTCGGCACGAACTCCATCGATAACAATCCCGACTACATCGACAAGGGCCAGCAATGGCTCAACGGCGTGGCGGTACGCAACAGCGAAGGCATTATCCTGAACGGATTGCAGGTCGACGGATCGGCGGCCGGTTCAAGTGCCAGGGGCGGCGCCGTGGAGATCATTGGCAGCAAACAGGTCTCCGTAACCGGCGGGCAAATTCTCGCGCCGAAATATCGCGGGCTTTATATTGAAAACAGCCAGCAGGTGCAGGTGACCGGCATGATGATCACAGCCGCTGACGCCGCATCGGACCTGGTGGCGGGCGTCGAGATCGCCG
Organism: Verrucomicrobiota bacterium; assembly: GCA_041192325.1. GTDB lineage: Bacteria > Verrucomicrobiota > Verrucomicrobiia > Opitutales > Opitutaceae > ER46. The sequence continues at coordinate 22,409 of JBEENF010000001.1, read as the reverse complement.
GTGGCAGCACCGCGATCACCCTCGGCGAAAACATCGTGGCGCGCGGCAGCCAGGGCGACGTGGTTCGCCGGTAGCGGTCGATATTCTCGCGCGAGCCGCGAGATCCTCCTTCGCGCTTGCTTCTGTTAGTAAGTGGGGAACTCGCGTGCTCCGCTCCGTTCTGTGCGGCTGTGACCGCTGATACCCACCTGGCTGGCAGCGCCGTGTATCCCGAGGGCACGTCTTTCACCCGCGCAGGGGAAGGGCGGAAAAAGTCGTTGCGCTGGCGGCGCTTGGAACCGACCGCACTGGTCGGGATGGCGCGACGGGGGGCCGCAGGGATGAATCGGCGCAGCCGGCCGCCGATCGCGTTAACCGTGGAGGCTTAGATGCGCGGCTTTTTTCGCAATCACGGTCTGTCGATTGTGATGCTCGGCTTGTTCTTCGCGACCTTCCTGATCGGGCAGGTGGTCGCGGGCCGGGGTGAATACAACGACGAGCGGAAAAAACACGGCCAGCCGGAAGTGGGCTACGCGGAGTATCTCGCCAGCCCACATTTCGGCGAAGCGACCGCGGAGAATTGGGAAAGCGAGTTTTTTCAGATGTTCGTCTTCGTACTCGCAACCTCTTTTCTCTGCCAGAAAGGCTCGGCCGAATCGAAGGACCCGCGAAAGAAACACGCGCATAAAACTTCGAAGCCGGTAACGCCTGATTCGCCCTGGCCGGCGCGCCGCGGAGGCTGGGTCTTGCGGGTCTATGAGCACTCCCTGTCGGGCGCCCTCTTCCTTCTCTTTGCCACCGCGTTGGTGTGGCACACGCGGGCAGGTCTTTTGCTCTACAACGAAGGGCGCCGGCAGGACGGCGAGTCACCGGCGACCCTCTGGGGCTATCTCGGTTCGTCGCGCTTCTGGTTCGAATCCTTTCAGAACTGGCAAAGCGAATTTCTGGCCATTGGCGCCATGGTCTTGCTCTCGATCTGGCTCAGGGAAGTGAACTCTCCCGAGTCGAAAGAAGTGCAGACTCCCCACTGGGAAAACGAGGAGTAGTCCGCGCCCGTTTCCGTGAACGCCGTCTGCCGTGCACTCCCACGCGTTAACACCCAAGGAACAGTTGGTAGACCACGCGTTCTGTTGTCGGGTGAAAACTTCAAATCGATCACGCACCAAGGATGGGAAACGAGTCTCCTCCGAAAAACACGAAGTGGGTTACGTCGCGGCCAAGTCAGGCAAAAAGGCCGCGACGGTCCGCAAGGTGAAAAAGACCTTGGGACGGAAGACGAGCCGCAAGACCGTCATGTCCCGGTTGCAGGCAAAGTGATTGCGATGGGGGTGGCGGCGGGCACGGTTTGCGCCGCGGATCGCGGTGCGCTGCCCCGGTTGGTTCGCTTTGCCGCTGTCGGAGCGCCGGAGCCCCGCGCGTCACAACGCAAAAAGCGACCACAGTTTGGCGCAACCCTTCGCCGGGTTGCCGGGGAAGTGAGGGTGGGAATTCCGATCACGCTGCGAAGTCTTTGGATCGGCCGCCAGCCCGCCGCTCAAAACAAAAACGCCCCCCCGGTTTTTGCCCGGCGGGGCGTTGTGCCAATTGAAATCGCTTACGACTCGATCTGGGGCCGCGTGGCCTCGGGCCAGTCGATGTGGAAGAACTTGCCGCGGGGTTTGTCCACGCGCTCGTAGGTGTGGGCGCCGAAATAGTCACGCTGCGCCTGCAGCAGGTTGGCCGGAAGCCGGGCCGAGCGGTAGCTGTCGTAATACGACAGCGCCGAGGAAAACGTCGGCGCCGGCACGCCGCACTCGGCGGCGAGCGACACGACCTTGCGCCAGTTTTCCTGCGCCTTCTTCACCGTCTTGTTGAAATACGGATCGAGCAACAAATTCGCGAGGTCCGGATTGCGCGCGTAGGCTTCGGTGATCTTCTGCAGGAACGCCGCGCGAATAATACAGCCGCCGCGCCAGATCTGTGAAATTTCCCCGAAGTTTAGCTTCCAATTGTATTCCTTTTGCGCGGTGCGCATCAGCTGAAAGCCCTGCGCATACGAGCAGATCTTCGAACAGTACAGGGCGTCGTGGATCGCCTGTACCAGCGCCTTTTTCGAACCACGGTACTTCTTGGCCGGGCCCTTCAGAATCTTCGACGCCGCCACGCGCTCTTCCTTGATGGCGCTGATGCAGCGGGCAAAAACCGCTTCCGCGATCGTCGGAGCCGGCACGCCCATATCCAGCGCGTTGGTGGAGGTCCATTTGCCCGTGCCTTTCTGGCCGGCGGTGTCCAGCACCACATCGACAAACGCCTTCTTCTTCGTGGCCGGATCCTTTTGCTTCAGGATGTCCGCGGTGATTTCGATGAGGAAGCTGTCGAGACTGCCCGCATTCCACTCGGAGAAGATCGCGCCCATTTCCGCCGCTTTCAGGCCCAGCAGGCCGCCCATCAGTGAATACGCCTCACAGATCATCTGCATGTCGCCGTATTCGATGCCGTTGTGAATCATCTTCACGTAGTGGCCCGCGCCGTTTTCGCCGATGTAGGTCGTGCAGGGCACGCCGCCCACTACGGGCTTGCCGGGCGCCGCACCGGTCAGCGGCCGGCCCGTCTTCGGGTCCACCTTGGCGGCGACGGCTTCCCAGATCGGCTTCAATTCCTTCCACGCGCCAAATTCGCCACCGGGCATGAGCGACGGACCGAAACGCGCGCCTTCCTCGCCGCCGGACACGCCGGAGCCGATGAAGCGCAGGCTTTTTTCGCGGAGGGTTTTTTCGCGGCGGATGGTGTCGGTCCACAGCGCGTTGCCGCCGTCGATGACGATGTCGCCTTTCTCCAGCAATGGCACGAGCCCGTCGATCACGGCGTCGGTGGCCTTGCCCGCCTGCACCAGGATGATCATCTTGCGCGGCTTCGCGAGCGACTGGACGAACTCCTCCAGCGTCTTCGTGCCGACGACCCCGCCAGGGGTCTGGAGATTTTCGCCCACGAACTTTTCCGTCTTTTCGACCGTCCGGTTGTACACGGAGATCTGGAAGCCGTGATCGGCGATGTTGAGGGCGAGGTTCTGACCCATGACCGCGAGGCCGATGAGTCCAATGTCAGATTGAGATTTTGCCATGGGAGGAAGGGAGCGAGGACGCTAGCCTAACCCCTGCGAAAACCAACCCGATTTTGGCTCACACGAATAAAAAACCGGCCGCCGTGTCCCTGATCAGTGCCTGGCTTTGTTCGCGGGTCCCTTGGACGTCAGAAAGCCAGCCAGCCAGCTTACCGTAGGGCTCGCCCATGACGGCTCGTTGCGCTCATAGATCCAATTGAATCCCACCAGCGACAACGCCAACCCTCCGATCACCGCCAAAATCACTTTATTGGCTCCCGCCAGCTTTCGCCAGACGAGAACGACGGCGATGATTGCGAGCACCAACAGGCTGAGGCGCAGCCAAAAATGGTCGGGAATCTGACTGAGCCGGTCCATCACGGACGGCGCAGCGGCGGCGACAACGAGCGCTATCATGCCTTTCCGATAGGCATCGGGTCGCCGGAAACGAGACGAAAATCGAAAAGCGCAGCGATTAGCAGAATTTTAAGACGGCGCCGGGGCTCCGCCCGACGCGTGATCGCCGCGAGTAGCGCAATTGATCCATGCCGTGGCGCCGCTCGCATAATGCTCCTTTTTCCAGATTGGCACGCGGGCCTTGGCTTCGTCGATGATGTAGCGGCACGCCTCAAAGGCCGCGCCCCGATGCTCCGCCGTCACGCCGACCCAGACCGCCATTTCGCCGAGCTGCAGGTGGCCGACGCGATGAACCGCCGCGGCTCCCACGAGGGCAAATTTTTCGCGGGCCTCGGCCAGAATGCGCGCCCCTTCTTTTTCCGCCAGCGGCGCATACGCTTCGTATTCCAGCGCAAGCACCGGCTGGCCCTCGTTGCGATCCCGAACCCAGCCCTCGAACGTAACGCACGCGCCGGCTCGCGAATTCACGAGCGCGCGGCGCAGGGCCGGGTCATCGATCGCGGCGGATGTAAGGCGAAACATGTTTCAGCCCCCGGCCACCGGTGGAATGAACACGATGCGGTCGCCGTCCCGCAGCGGGGCATCCGCAGCCACAAACTCATCGTTAACCGCCGCACGCACGCGATCCGAGGTCAGGGTAAACCCGTGCCGCCCGCGCAACTCGTCATACAGCGCGCCCGGTGTAGCGGCGCCCGTCGCGATCTTTTCCGCCGAAAGGCCGCGCTGCTCGCGCAGAATGGCGAAATATTGGACATCGAGTTGGATCATGGCGGCGTAAAAGCGCGGCGGTTCGTCTACGGCGCCCGAAAGTCGCTCTTCCCGCCGGTTTTTTCCAGCAGCCGGATCTCTTTAATCACGATGCCGTGCGTGACCGCTTTCGCCATGTCATAAATCGTCAATGCCGCCACCGTCGCGCCCGTCAGCGCTTCCATCTCCACGCCGGTCTTGGCATGGGTCTGGGCAAGGCAGTGGATGGCGATTTCTCCGCGGCCGGCATCGGCTTTGATCTCGATCTGGCAGTCCTCCAGCGGGAGCGGATGACAGAGCGGGATGAGGTCGCTCGTTTTCTTTGCGCCCATGACGCCCGCCAGTACCGCGGTGTGGAAGATCGGTCCTTTCTTGGTGGCGATCTCGCCCTCGCGGAGCAGCGCGGCGAGTTCGGGCGGCAGCGAAACGACCGCCACGGCCCGCGCGGTGCGGCGGGTCACCGCCTTGTCGCCGACATTGACCATGGCCGGCCGGTTCTGCGCATCGAGGTGGGAGAACATGGGCCGGCAATTTCCCCTCCCTCCCGCTAAATGACGAATTGAAAATTTTTGCGCGCCGTTCCACGCCCCTATTGCAGCCGGGCTCGCCTTGACGGCGCTGTGCGGACTGGATGGCTGGACCCTTACTTAACGCGCCAGCAGCCGCTCGGGTACCGGCGGAATTCGGGCCACCACGACTTCCCCCGAGGCTCGCGTGATGCCGTAAATTATTCGGCCTTCAGCGCGGTCCCACGCCCAAGCCTGACCTTCGAAGGGCGCGTCGATGGTTGTGACGTAATCAAGCGTCACGCCCATGCGCGGCAGCCGCAGCACGTGCAGCTCCTTCGCATCGTGACCGGTGGCATAAAGCAGGCCGTCTTCGCCCCAACTGCCGCCGGAGCAACTGCTGGCGCCCCAGCTCGCCACCACCTGCGGCGGGAAGAGCCAGGACTCAAGCAGCTGCCAGTCGTCGGTAAACTTGCCGACCATCGTGAAGCGGTTGTTGGTCCCGGTCAGTGCCCCCGGCGAGGTGTAATGCGCGAAACACGCCCACCAGAACCCCTCTTTCTTTTCCGCCCAAGTCAGCGAGCCGTGCCGAATGCCAAGGCTGACCGATTTCACCGGCTGAACGGTTGCCGGGTCGAAGAATTCCACCGAGCTGGCCATCGGGACTTGGGGATAATTCGAATGCGCCAGAATCAGCCGGCCCTCCTGCACGATCCCACTATTGAGATGCGTGATGGCGCCGCCGCGCAGGCCCACCCACTCGGCGATGCGCTCCCCCGTGGTCTTGTCGTATTTTCCGACCACGTAATTGCCGATGCCATAAAAGTACCGCGCGTCCACCGCGACGCCCTGATTCGCGCCCCGCGGTTTCCAGCGCCGCAATTCCTGGGCGACGAGTCCGTGGCGGGTCAGTTCAGGCTTCGGCGCGGCCGGCAACGAGGCAAGCCAGCTGCGGTTGGCCTCGCGTTCCGCGTCAGCGCCGGGCGACCGTTCCGCGGCGGGAGAGGGGGAATGCCAGGTGAATGCGGCCAGCGCGCAGAGCAAAAAAAAGCGCATGATAAAGTTCCGGCTCACACCCACCCCCAAAAGGGCGCGATCGTGCCCGCCGCAAATTCGCTTTGCCCGGCCGGAAGTTCGACGAATCCGTCGGTGTCGACCAGGCCCGCAAAATCGCCGGACGTGTTGGTCGCATCGGGCATGGCCAGCAACTCGGCGCGCGAGCCGCTGCCGAGCTTCACCGGCAACAGGTACGCCAGCTTCGGCTTGAACGTCACGGAGGCGGCGAGCGCCACCGTGCGCGGCGCCGGCAGCGTACGCCCGCTCGCGCGCGCCAGGGCCGGCAGCACGTACCGATGCAGGCAGGTATAGGCGGAAACGGGATTTCCAGGCAGCGCGAAAATCGGCTTCTGGCGCGCGCTCACGCCAAACCAAAGCGGCTTGCCCGGCCTTTGCGCGACGCCGTGGAAAATTTTTTTCACCTTCTGGCGTTCCAGCTCCTCGGGCAGGAAGTCGAATTTCCCCTTTGAAACGCCGCCCGTCAGGATCACCAAATCGTACTCCGCCAGCACGTGCCAGAGCAGGTGTTCAATTTCGTGACGCACATCGCGAAAGTGAAAACGCGCGGCGTTGGGGTAGCCTGCACTCGCCAGCGCGGCGCGCAGCGCGTGGTCGTTACTCCGCCGGATCTGGTGCGGCGCGACCGGCGAATCGATTTCCACCAACTCATCGCCCGTCGAAATCACCGCGATTTTTGGCCACTGGCTGACGGTCACGATCGCATGGCCGCACGCCGCGGCCACGGCGATTTCCCGGCCCGTGAGCCGCGTGCCCGCGGGCAACATGACGGCGCCGGCCCGGTGATCACTGCCGCGCCGATGCACCGCGTTGCCGGGCGGAAGTTGCGCGGCTATTTCGGAAACGGTCATGGTCGCGCCGTCCCGCGTCGTTTCCTCGTAGGGGACAACGCAGTCCGCGCCTTCGGGCAACACGGCGCCAGTCATGATTTCCAGGCACGCGTCCGGGGTGGCCCCCAGCTTGAATGCGCGCATCCCGGCCGCCTGCACGCCCTCGACACGAAATGTTTGCAAGCCCGCGGCCAGCGAAGCGGCGCGCACCGCAAAACCATCCATCGTCACCCGGTCAAAGGGCGGCAGGTCCCGGTCGGCGCGCAACTCAGCGCGCAACACCCGGCCGTTGGCCTCCGGCAAAGGACAATCTTCGCGGTGAAACGGCGCGATGTGATCGAGGATCCGCTTTTCAGCCTCGGCAGGGGTTAGCATGGTTTCCGCCGGAGAGAATACCGCCCGGCCGGGGAGCGCACGGAGAAACTGGCAAAAAGCCGCGCACTATGTCCTCTATTTCGGTCCGTGAGCTCCGCTCCCCCGCCCACCCTCCAGGACCAATTCCACCGGCCGCTCCGTGACCTGCGGATTTCGGTCACGGACCGGTGCAATTTTCGCTGCCCCTATTGCATGCCAGCGGAAATCTTCGGACCGGGCCACGCGTTTCTGCGCGATCCGCAACTCATGACGCTGACCGAGCTCACGCGAATCGTACGCGCTTTTCAGGCGTTGGGCGTGGAGAAGGTCCGGTTAACGGGTGGCGAGCCCCTGCTGCGCGCCGACGTGCCGGATCTGGTGCGGGCCCTTAAACAATCGCTGGGCATCAAAGACGTCGCGCTTACCACCAACGGCTGGCTGCTGGAAAAACTGGCTCCCGCCCTCCGCGCGTCCGGCCTTGACCGGCTCAACGTGTCGGTCGACTCGCTGAACGACGAAACCGCCGGCCGGCTCAACGGACTTGGTTTCAAAGTGGCTCGCGTGTTGCGCGGCATCGACGCGGCCGCAGCCCTGGGCCTCTCGTTGAAGATTAATTGCGTGGTGCAACGCGGCGTGAACGACGGCGAGCTGCTCGAGTTGTGCGCGTACTTTCGCACCCGCGGTCATCCGTTGCGCTTCATCGAGTTCATGGATGTCGGCAACACGAACGGCTGGACCGCGCAGCACGTTGTGCCGGCGCGCGAGCTGGTCGACCGGATCGCGGCCCGCTGGCCGCTGGAGCCTGTCGGCCCCGCCTATCGCGGCGAAGTGGCCGCGCGCTACCGCTATTGCGACGGTGGCGGCGAGATCGGCTTGATTAGCTCGGTAACGGAACCGTTCTGCCGGGACTGTCACCGCGCGCGTCTCTCCGCCGACGGAAAGCTGTACACCTGCCTGTTCGCCTCGCTCGGTTGGGATGTGCTGGGCGCGCTGCGCGGCGGCGCGGACGACGCCGAACTCGAAAGATTTCTTGTCCGCATCTGGCAGGGTCGGGTGGACCGTTACAGCGATGAGCGCGCCGAAGTCCTCGGGGCTGGCGAGGCGCGAGCCAAGGTTGAGATGAGCTACATCGGCGGCTAGAACCTGCGGGGTTACACTTTCATCGGCCGCGGGGGGACGGTGGCTGGTCGCTCATGGGCGGCGCCCATGGCGCGGTGGATCCAGATTACCTGCCAGGAGAGCTATCCGACCCCTGGCACGAGAAATGGGCCGCGCCCGCACCGCGAAGTTGGCGCCGGGGGCGGAAGGAGGAACGCCGGGAGGGACATACGCTGTCCCTGATAACGCGTCACCGGCCGTTGGGTCAGGGCGTGGGCCAGATGCCGGCGCCTATCGCGCATCCACCGAAGACTTACTCATAACGTGCGGAGCGGCCCAGATAGTTCAGCATCCAAATTTCCTTCCAGACACGGTAGCGGCCTTCCTGCGTGAACTTGCCGAGATCTTCGCGCTCGGCGTGGGGATGCAGAAAGCCGAGCTCGGTGTTGATCTGGTCGAGTTCGTGCTGGGCGGCGTTAAGATCGGCCAGCGGCTCTTCAGAGAAGGGGACCAACTCCACGCCCGCGGACGCCAGCCGGCGACGATGGCGTGAAAGCAAACTGCGCAGCGACCGGCGCCACGGTTTGCGCTCTACAAACCAGTTTTCGGGAAAAAACCCTCCAAAAGGAATATAGAGATTATCGGTGAGATAAAGCTGTCCGTCCACGGCCACGGAACTCACCGCGTAACAGACGGAAATCGCGCCGTTTGATTGCGGGATAAACGTCACCTGGACCCGCACCGTGGCGGAAGCGTCCTGATAAACCGAAACCCGTAAGTAGATCCCGCCCCCAATGTCGGCCTTAAGCGCCTGCACTTGGCGAAACCCCTGGGCGCGCAGCCATTCCCGGATTTTGAGCAAGCGTGGCTGCACCGGCCACTCATCGCCCCCGGAGTTGATCACATACCGGGGGAAAAGAGGGAGAGGGCTCAGGCTGTGTGCCGTGATCGCCAGCCAGTTGTAAAGCGTCTCGCCGAGAAACCAAATCAGGAAAAAAACGCCGGCCAGGGCCCAAAAGGGCCGGTGCAGCAAATCGAAGTCCCGGCACAATTGCGCCGCGCCAAATGCAAATACCAGCCAGCGCAACCAGCGATCCGCAATCGAGAGCACCGGTGAGGCCACTCGCTGGTTGACTTGCATCAACACGAGCGAGACGAGAATTCCGGCGAGGATGAAATAAGGTGGTTCCACAGGGAAGGTGGTGGTCGCAGGCGATCGCGCAGCATGGCACAGCGCCACGAACGGAACAGCGAAATTGTCGAGGAAACTGTTTAACTCAACCGCACGGGCATGATGACGCAGACGAAATTTTCGAGAGTTTTGAAAACCCCCGGGCTCACTTCATCCTTCACCTCGAAAAATACCTCGTCCTTGTTCAGCGCGCGGAGCGGATCCATCAGAAACGCCGGATTAAAAGCCACTTGCAGATCCGGCCCACTGTAACCGATGGCCATGGACTCGTGCGCTTCACCGAAGTCCGGACTCTGTGCCGTGATCTCAAGCAGGTTGCTCGTCAGCTTGATTTTAACCGAATTGGCTTTTTCCGAACAAACCAGCGCGGCGCGGTGCACGCATTGCAGAAGCAACTCACGCTCGAGCTTGATCCGCTGATGAGTCTCCTTGGGAATAACTTGTTGGTAATTGGGATAATTCCCCTCGACGACCTTGGAGTAGAGATAAACGTGATCGATCAGGCCGCTGGTGTCCTTGTCCGTGGCGATCTGGAAGGCGGCGCGCCGGTCATTGAAGTTGATCTTCACCTTCTCTCCCTTGTCGAGCAGCCGGGTCAATTCGCCCACCGTCTTCGCCGGCAGGATGATCGCGCCCGCACTCTCGGCCGGGACATCCATTTCCTTGCCGACCAGGGCCAAACGGCGGCCATCCGTCGCCACCAAGGCCAGCTTGCCATCCTTGAAGCTAAAATAGACGCCGTTGAGGATGTAGCGCGTTTCGTCCGTCGACTGCGCATACGCCACACTCTTGAGCATCGTGACGAGCTCCGCCTGCTCAAGGCTGTAGGCCTTTTCCTCGCCAAACTCGGGCAGCGGCGGAAATTCGTCCCGGCCGATGCCCATGATGCGAAACGTGGAGCCGCCGGACGTCAATTTGACCTGATGATTCGGGGAAGCATCGAAGGTGACATCCATGTTCGGTAACTCGCGCACGATCCCGGCGAGACGTTTTACCGGCAGCGTGACCGCGCCCGTTTCCTTCACCTCGGCCTTGATCTTGCAGCGAATGCCGAGATCGAGGTTGGTGGTCGTCAAAGAAATTTGGTCCTTCTCCGCTTCAATCAGCACGTTGCTCAAGATGGGCATCGTGGCTTTGGACCCGACCACGTTCAGCACTTGCGCAAGGCCGTTTGCGAAATGATCGCGGTTGATTTTGAATTTCATGCGGGCGACAGACTGGAGAAGTTAACAAAGGCTAAAAGGATATGTGTTCAATAAGGAATTATATCCGTATTCATATGGGGAGCCAACAAGACCAATAACGTTGGCAATTACCTACGGTAATTTCCCGATAAAGCGGTGTGAAGAACTTCCGGTGAGGCATCGGTAAGTGCCCGGTTATTCGCAGAACCAAAGTTGCTCGTAAGCTGTGCGCAATGGCCGCGCATTTTGTTCGCACCGGGATCAAAGCAGCCCGTCTTTCACCGCAGGTGCGCTGCGCGTTCGACGTAAATGCCGGAAGATGCCGAAGAAAAGGTAACCCAAACACGTGGTGACCATGGTCACTTCCTTGTAGAGGACCAGCAGAGCGATGAACAGCAGCACCAGGATGAAGGTACGCAGCCGCGTCTTCGTTTGCAGGTCCAGATTTTTGCCACTGGGGTAACGGATCGAGCTGACCATCAAGGTGGCAACGAGCAGCATGAGGAAAGGCAGCGACAGAGCCCAATTTTTCAGGGAGCGGTCGGTTTCGGAAAGTTTCAGCAGGAAAAGAACGACCGATGCCACGGTTCCCGCCGCTGCCGGAACCGGAAGGCCCACAAAATCCTTGTTGGTCTCCTTCTTCCCGGGGTGCAGCAGTGGATTGGTGAGCACGTTGAAGCGGGCCAGGCGCATGGCCGCGCAAAGCAGATACACAAATCCCACGAACCAGCCGATCTCCCGAAACCAGATGTAACCCTGGGTCGGAGAAAGAATCAGGTAAAACATCAGCAGCGCGGGCGCGATGCCGAAGGACACGACGTCGGCGAGCGAATCGAACTCGGCGCCGAACAGAGACTCCCGGCCGCCCATCCGCGCCAGTCGTCCATCGAGCGAATCGAACAATGCCGCGCCGATGATGAGATAAACGGCAAACCGGTAATGTTCTGCGGAGGTCCAGCCCAGATATTCGCCGGTCTGAGCAGATTCCGCGAGGCGCGCCTGAATGCAATTGATCACCGCGAGGAACCCGCAAAACAGGTTTCCGGCGGTCATGAAGTTGGGCCAGAAATAGATCCGGCTGGCCTGCCGCACGTTGTAGGGGTCTTCGCGGTCGGCGAGATTCTTGGGCAAACGACTTCGTCCGAGCTTCATTTCGTCAGGCTTTCAAGGTAACGCCAAAATTTGGAATCCTGCTCGACGAGTTGCTGTTCCGTTACGGGAAGTTTATTGCGCAACAGGAAGTCTTCGAGGGAGTTCCGATGGAGAATGTAATCCACATGGAGCGTTTCGCCGTGGGCTCGGAAGTAAAACCGAAACTCACCGGAGCGGAGCCGGTAATAAGCCTTCGCTCCCCGGCGAAAGAATCCCAGCGGTTCACGGGGATGGGCCAGATCGGAAGGTTTAAGGCTGGTGATGGGATCGATGGCGTCGAGCTGGGCGAGCTTGTCGAGCCGGTTCAGCTCCGTCATGGCCTGTTCGGAAAAATTTACCTGATACATGAGGTCCCCCTTGCGCAGACGCAACCGCGCTCCCGGGCGCACGTCATGCGCGCGATCCATGACCGAGGGAAAATTGTCCGGATGCCATCCACGAAACGCCTAGCACTAACCCGGCACTTGGTCGCAGCAACGCTATTTCACTGCTCGGCGCGGGGCAGCGAAGTCCCCCACCCACTTTCGGCGTTCACCGCCGGGACCCACGTGGCCCCGCGCGCGGGAGTGGCCGCATGGGTTCAAGGCGCGGCAAAGCCAAAACTGCCAACAACCCGCTGCGGCTGGGAATGGCGTCCCGGAAAAGTGGCGGCGACGAGGGCCGCGCGAATTGACCGTCTCTTAAGCGCAACCCCATCGGCGGCCGCGAAGCCATGGAGCCGGTCGACTTCGTGAGTCCGGCGAGGGCACGTTGTTTTGGGTAGGCCGGGTTCCAAGCGCGACCGCTTTTCTTGTTCGCGTCGGGCGCGAGGCTGCGGAGATTGTCGCGCCATGCCTGTCACGCTCTCCGACATTCGCGCGGCGCAGCGCCGAATTGCGGGCGGTGTCATTGTGACGCCGTGTCCGGCCTCGATCCCGTTAAGCGAAATCACGGGGGCGCGGATTGTGTGCAAACTGGAAAATTTTCAGCGGACCGGTTCCTTCAAGGAACGCGGTGCGCGCCATGCGTTGCTGCGGCTCGCGTCCCATCGCAAACGCCGCGGCGTGGTGGCAGCGAGCGCCGGGAATCATGCGTTGGGGCTCGCCTATCACGGTCAGCTGCTCGGCATTTCCGTGACGGTCGTTATGCCCGGCTATGCGCCACTGATCAAAATCACGACCTGTGAAAAGCTGGGGGCGCGGGTGTTGATTCACGGCGACGACTTTGCCGCCGCGCGAGCCGAGGCGGACCGGCTGGTGGCCGCGGAGGGGCTGACGTACATTCACGGGTTCGATGACCCGGACATCATCGCTGGCCAGGGGACGCTGGGCCTGGAGATGCTCAAGCAGGTACCCGATTTGGACGCCATCGTGTGCCCCGTCGGGGGCGGCGGGCTCATTGCGGGTGTCGCGGTGGCAGTGAAAGCGCTCAAGCCACGCGTCAAAATCATCGCGGTGGAGAGTGTCGCGACCGGCAATTTCGCGGCCGCGTTGCGCGCGGGAAAGCCGGTCCGATCCCCGCGCCGGCCGACGCTCGCTGATGGTCTGGCGACGCTCACGATGGGCGCGAATGCCTTCGCGCTCGCCCGGCCACGGGTGGATGAAGTGGTTGGGGTGAGCGAAGACGGGATCGCGCTCGCCATCCTGCGCATGGTGGAGCTGGAAAAGACCGTGGTGGAAGGCGCGGCCGCGGCGCCGCTGGCCGCCCTGATGGCCGGCAGCCTCCCGCAACTGGCGGGCAAACGCGTCGCGCTCGTGGTGTGTGGCGGCAACATCGACCCGGCGATTCTCAGCCGCGTGATTGAAAAAGGCCTGGTGCACGACGGCCGGCTGACGCGTTTCACGGCCAGGATCAGCGATCGACCGGGTGGCTTGGCGGAGCTCAGCCGTGTGATTGCGACCGCCGGCGCGAGCATCAAGGACATCGCGCACGATCGGGCGTTCAGCGGCGCGGATGTGAGTGCGGTAAATGTGGCGTGTACCGTGGAGACCCGGGATCAGGCGCACATCGCGGCGCTGCGCCGGGCGCTGCGGAAAGCAGGTTTCCCTCCGGGGAGAATGGCATGAAGGGCCCTCGACTTGGTCCGCCTCGGCTGAGGCAGCACCGCATCTGGTGGGGAATTTTCCTCGCCTGCCTCGTTCCGCTCCGGGCGGTGGAGCTCGACATTCCGGTGTTCGCGGGCGGATTCGGGTCCGCGGTTTACGAGGAGACCGCGCGCGAGTTTGAAAAGCAGCGGCCGGCGCTGCGCATCCGGCTCTATGGTGATCCGCGAATTCAGGACAAACTGCGCGTGCGGGTGATCGACGGCAGCCTGCCCGACGCCGCCCTGCCGCGCGAACTGCTGATTCCCGCGCTCGCCCGCGCGGGCAAGCTCCGTGATCTGACGCCCTTCCTCGACGGTCCGAACTGGGAGGGCGACGCGCGCTGGCGCGACACCTTTTTGCCGGGCGCGCTCGATACCTGGCGGATCGACGGGGGAACTTATGGCGTGCCGCTGAGTTACGCGTGCTGGTCCATCTTCTACAACGCGGCGCTGTTCCGGGCGCAAGGTTGGACCCCGCCGCGGACGTGGGACGAATTTTTTGCCCTTTGTGAGCGGATCAAGGCCACCGGCGTCGCGCCGGTCAGCCTGACGGGCATCTACGGGAACTATCCGGATGCGATCATCCGCTCCGCGTTCTACAATCTCGCCGGCGCGGAGGCGTGGCGCGCGCTGAACGACGTGGCCCCCGGCGCGCGCACGGATCCCCGCTACCTGCGGGCGGCCGCGACGCTGCAGCGTATCACCATGAATTATACGCTGCGCGGTTGGGAAGGAGCCACACACACCGCCGCCCAGCTCGCGTTCATCGAAGGTCGCGCCGCGATGGTCGTGTCCGGTTCCTGGATGCTCTACGAAATGGGCGACAAGATTCCCGCCGGGTTCGAACTGGGCGTAATGAACTTCCCGGTTTTTCCCGAAGGCGTGGCCGATCCCAGCGCGATCCAGTCCAGCGCGGATAGTTTTTTTGCCTTTGCCACCGGCCATGCCGGGCGCGAGCGGCTGACCGTGGATTTTTTGCGTTTCCTCACCTCCCGCGCGCGCGCCGAGGCTTTCGTGCGGCGCACGGACGCGCCGGCGGCGGTGCGGGTCCCGCGCGCGGCGTTTTCGCCGCGCATGCAATCGACGGCCACGCTCATCGAAGCCGCGCGGGAAGCCTTCAACATGCCGCAGGTCATGCTGCAGCCACCGGCCATCCGGCAGGCGGTGGTGGACGCTCGGATCAGCTTGATGAGTGGCCGCAGCACCCCCCGCGAGTTTGGGGAGCGGGTGGAGGCGGCGGCCGCGACCGATCGCGCCCGGGCCGCCGCGCCCGGCCTCGTGGAGTATCGGCATGGGGTGGCGGGCACCGTGTTGCTGGCCGGCCTGGCGGTGGCGGCGATATGGCTGGTGGCCGGCCGCTGGCGCGCGCGCCGCGACGCGCCACGAACGCCGGGCGCCGACCTCGCGGGCTACTTTGGCGCGCTCCGTCTGCGCGTCGGCCTGGGCTTTGTAGGCCCCGCCTTCTTGCTCTACACGGCCATCGTGCTCGTGCCGGGCGCGATGGCGTTGGCGTGGGCTTTTACGCGGTGGGACGGATTGGGGGCCCAGACATGGGCCGGGTGGTTCAACTTCAAGTGGCTGGTTTTCGAGAGCGACCTGTTTTGGACGGCGCTGAAGAATAACGTGTTCCTGATGGTGGCGCCGGCCGTGGTTGTGCTGCCGCTTGCGCTCGCCCTGGCGTTTGTCCTGCACCGGGGAATCTGGGGCGCCAAATTTTTCCGCGCGGTCTTCCTGTTTCCGAATCTGCTCGGTGGCATTGCCGCGACGCTTTTGTGGATGAATGCCTACCAGCCGCATGGCGGTTTGGTGAATGCCACCTTGGTGAAGCTGGGCGGTCTGCTCCAGCTCGACATTTTGCGCGCTTTTGATGGCTACCCCTGGCTGGCGCAGGCGAACCTGTATTGGTCTTTGCTGCCGATCTACATCTGGATGGCCTGCGGCTTTAATTTGATCCTTTTTCTCGCCGCGATGGAAGGCATCGACCCGCATCTCTACGAGGCGGCCGAACTGGATGGTGCTTCGACCGCGCGGCAGTTCTTCAGCATTACGCTCCCCTTGATCTGGGAAATCGTGATTATCGCGGCCGTGTTCATCGTGATCGCCGGGCTCAATGCCTTCGAGATGATCTGGCTCCTCACTGATCAGGATCCAAACACCTCCACGCACACCCTGGGAACGTTCATGGTCACTTCGATGTTCAAGGATTTCCAGATCGGCCGGGCCACGGCGATTGCGGTCATGCTGTTCACCCTCGTGGCGCTGGGCAGCGCGCTCCTGATGCGCGGTCTCGCGCGCGAAAGGGTCGAGTCCTGATTTGTCCCGCCTCCCGGTGTTTCACAAACGATCCTCCCTCTCCACGGCGTTGCTGCTGACCGCCCTGAGCGGTTACGCGCTGTGGGTCATGCTGCCGATGCTCTGGGTGGCGTATTCCTCGTTTAAAGCGGACGCAGCGATTTTCCGCGACGCCTTCGCGTGGCCGCGGCCCGGCGAGTGGCAGACCGAAAATTATGTTCGCGCGTGGCGCGAAGCGCGCTTCGGTGAATATTTCCTGAACAGCGTCGTCGTGACCGTGACGTCGGTGGGCGCGATCGTCGCGCTGGGGGCGATGGCCGCGTATGCGCTGGCGCGGTTCTTCCATCCGGCGGGCCGCGTGGTGTTTGGTCTGTTTCTGGCCGGCATGATGATCCCGGCGCAACTTGCGATCATCCCCCTGTTTTTCGAGCTGCGCGCGTTGGGCCTGTTGAACTCGCGGTTCGGCTTGATCCTGGTCTACACCGCAAACGGACTCCCGTTCGCGATTTTTATCCTCGCCGGATTTTTTCGCTCGCTGCCGCGGACGCTCTACGAGGCGGCGGTGATCGATGGGTGCGGAGAATTCAGCGCCTTCTGGCGCGTGATGCTGCCGCTGGCCCGTCCCGGCCTGGTGACGGTGGCGATCTTCCAGTTCATCGGCGTGTGGAAGGAATATTTTTTCGCGTTCATGCTTGCGAGCGGGGACGTCGGGGGCAGCGCGCGCACGCTGCCGCTGGGCCTCGCGAACCTGTCCATCACCGCGCAGTATCGCAGCGACTACGGCTCGCTTTTTGCCGGCATCGTTCTGGTGACCCTGCCCATCCTGCTCGTCTACCTGTTACTGCAGCGCCAGATCGTGAAGGGCATCGCGGCGGGCGCCCTCAAAGGATGAGGATGAGGTGGGGAGCTGCGTAAACCCCGCCGCTGGCCGGGGTTCGCCGGGGCGTGAGTTCGAGACAACTGCGCCGGACTCCCTGCGCCGGCTGGAACACGATTTCCCTGCTGTGGAACGGCGGGGCAGAAATCACTCCGAGGCGGTGACCACGCGCAGAGGAGACGCGGCAACCGCGGGTTTTGCGGAATGTTCCGGCCCCACCAGCGCGAGAATGACGCCGGCAAGGATGACAGCGGAGAGGATCTTGAAGGAGATGGGATCGTTTTTCATGGTGGTTTGGATTCGAAGGGCCAAGACGCGCGGAGAAGGGGCGGCGGTTGCGCGCACCGCTTGAATAAAAATTCCAGAATTTGCCGCCGCGGTGTAACCGAATGACCCGGCCCTCGTCGCGCCCGGCCCGGAATTGGTCATCCCCCGCCGCGGGCGCGCCGCGGCGGCTTAAATATTACAAAAACGGATACCGCCAGGCGCCAGCCGTGCGCGGCGGCGTCCGACCGACCGACGCCTTCAGGCGGTCGGGGGATTGTTGCGGGCGAGCACCGCCTGCGCTTGCGGCACGTCGGCATCGTCCACCTGCACGCGGATGCTGTTCATGCTGCCGCGAAAGATGACGGGATCCGTTTGCGCGGTGAGCTCGTCCGGGACGTAAGCCTTAATGCCACAGCCTTCCAGGAGGGAACGGATGACCAACGCCTGGTCGATGGTGAGGCAGCGGATGACGGTGGTCATGAACCGAACATGCCCACGTTTTCCAAATGCGCCAGCCACCAGCTCGCCTGGCCGACCCACTTCACCTTCGCGCCAACGATGCCGTCGCGCGGCTCGGTCCGAAGGTCGGACAGGAGTGCCAGCGACGCCGCACGCCTTCCGGCGGACTTCCCGGCTTTTTCCAACACGCGCGCGGCTGCCGTGTTCTCCCCATCGCCATAAGCGCCTGCCCGCCAAAGCGTCGGTTGCGCGACTAAAACCGCCCGGTAAGGCGCGGAAGGTGGGCCTAACGCGCGGCCCGCGTCTCGTCTTTCGGCACGTACCACTCGCCGCGCAACCAGTCCGCCACGAGCCCGAGTTCCTGATGGCTCAACATTTTTTCCGGGCCAAAGGAAGGCATGCGATCGTTGCGTTCGCCGTAAAACCGTTCGTGCGCCGGGTCGGAAATGAACGCGATGAGCCATTCACGCGACCCATAGCCGGTCAAATCCGGTCCGGTGGGGTCTTCGCCAGCGTCATGGAATTTGTGGCATTCCACGCACGTGAGCACGTCGCCGACGAGATGCTTCTTGCCTGCCACGATCAGCGCGGCATCGCGCTCGTCCGCGGCGCGTTGTGCTTTCAACCGCGCTTCGGCCGAAAGGGCGACGATGGCCTTTTCCAGCTCGGCTTTCTGCCCGGCGGAAAACTCGGCGATTTCCTCCTGCACAAACTTCACCATTTTGCCCGCCTTGAAATCCGTGCCGCCGAAATAGTGGAGGCTGGCCACGCGTTTCGGATCGAGCAGGCCCGCAATCCATTCTCGGCTGGCGAAACCCTTCAGGTCCGAGGCCGAAATCTCGTCCTTTGGCTGGCCGCCCAATCCGTCGTGGCCGTCGAACCGGTGACAACTGGCGCAATTCTTCGCGAAGAGCTTGGGACCCTGGGTGAGGGGATCGCCGCGCAGCAGTGTGATCGCCCCGGTCGGCGGAATGCCTGCTTCCGACTGGGCGAGCGCCACCACGCGTTCCGCTTCCCGTTCCGCGGATTGGACGGCGCTGGCGTATTCGGGATTGGCGCGATCCTCGCGCACGGCGCTGACCGTCAGCAGCAACACCCCTCCGAGCACGGCCCACAGAAATCCCAGGTTGAACCGGTGCCCGAGCTTCCAATTGCCGACGAACGGCATGGCCGCCAGCGCGAGCAAAAGGAGCGCTGGAAGGACAATGGCGCCCCAGATTTCCGTGCCGCCGGGGAAGTACTTCAGCAGCTCGAACAAAAACAGAAAGTACCATTCCGGGCGGGCGGCGGAGAACTGTTCGGAGGGATCCGCGGGCGCGCCGAGCGCGGCACCGTGGGTGCGGATCACGAGAAACACGACGACGAGCAGCACGGCGAGGCAGGCCACCGCGTCGCGCAATACCTGGTCGGGCCAGAAGGCGGCGTCGGGTTTTTTGCGCGGTTCCTTGGGCGTGAGCCCGTGTCGGCGAAACAAATACACGTGGGCGCCAATGAACGCGATGATCGCCCCCGGGATGATGCCGGCGTGCAGCGCAAAAAAACGCGTGAGCGTGTGGTGGCCGTAATCGTTGCCGCCCACGATGATTTTTTGCAGGGCAGGACCGATGAGCGGAGTGATGGCCGCGATATTTGTCGCCACCCGGGTGGCCCAAAATCCTTTCTGGTCCCAAGGCAGCAGGTATCCGGTCAGGGACAAAGCCAGCACCAGCAACAGGAGCAACACGCCGGTCCAGAAATTTATCTCCCGCGGCGCCTTGTAAGCGCCATCGATCACCACCTGCATGAGGTGAATCACCAGAAGAATGGTCATCGCCTGCGCGGTGTAATGATGCAGCCCGCGAAGAAACCATCCGCCCCACATTTCGTGCTGAATGAAATAAACGCTCTCCCAGGCGGTCTGGGAACTCGGGCTGTACGCGAGCCAGAGAAACAGGCCGGTGATAATTTGAACGGCGAAGCAGAAAACAAGCGTGCTCCCCCAGACGTAGCGCCAGCGCGCGCCGCCCGGGACATTTTCAAACAGCGTCTCGTGCAGCAGTTTTCTATAGCCGGTCCGCTGATCAAGCCAGTCGAGCGACGCCTTCATCAAACGGGAATCTTAAGGTGCGCGCCGGCGCGGAAATTCTGGAAAGTCACCCACACCTCGCTGCCGTGGCGAATCTCGACCGGCAGGTCATCAAGGCCGCGCGGGCTGGGGCTTTTCGGATCAAGGACTTTTCCGTCCAGGGCAAAACTGCTGTTGTGACACGGACAGTGATAATGTTTTTCGCTCGGGCGAAAATCGACGAAACACCCCGCGTGGGGGCAGACGACATTGAACGCGCGCACTTTGCCTTCGCCCAGGCGTTGCAGATACACCGCGCCGATCGGCACGTTGGGCGAGCGGTTCCACGCGTCGACGCGCGTGGCCAGCACGGAAAATTTGCGCGGCGCGCCATCCTCGGGGACGGAATTAAGCGAGGCGACCAGGACGGCTCCGCCGCTGGCTGACTTGCGGCGCAGCGGGTCGAACACCACGAGAAGACCGGCCAGGGCCGGTACCAGCGTGACCAGGCCACCAATGACGACCGCGCAGGTTTTCGTCAGGAAATTCCGGCGATCAGGCTGCGGTGGAACGTGCGGTGTATCCATTGACCAGGAATGAGGACGAGCTTCAGCGTGGGGTTGACGGATAAGTCAGACAATCGATTCGGAAGTAAACTGCAAAGCTGCCTTGGTGGCCGCCGTGGGCAGTTCCGCCAGCGGTCGGGGCACGTCACGGCCGCTTACCCGCCACCGCGGATCGCTTCTCCCACCAGGCTCGCGATGGCGGGGGGTAAGGTCAGTTCGCCCGCCAGGAGCTGGGCCCGGGGACTCATCTTGCGCCAGGTCTTGCGGATAATATCGACGAATTTTTCGCGGGGATAATCGGCATGCTGCGTGGCGAAGGCACCGATTTCGTTTTCGAGGAAGACCAGGCAGGCGGCGTCTTCGAGCGCCTGAGTGCCGGCGTTGGTCTTGAGCCCCGTTTTCGCCACCCACGTGGCGAGTTCGGCTGCCGATGCGGCGTCGATGCCCGCTTCCAGCAAGAATGCGCGTGCCCGCTCCGCCTGCTTGACGTACAAGGAGCGGCGCCAAGCCAGGTACCCCGGTTTTCCAAGTGGGAACGTGGCGCGCGGCGTCAACCAGCGCTCCAGGTGCTGGCTGCGCGCGGCCAGCCGGAGCAGGAGCGAGGCGTCGGGGTTCACGCGCCGAACCCATTCTTCCATCCGATCGGCATAGACCAACTCGGCTGGCCGGCCCGCCGCATCCCGGTGAGGATCGGCCGCGTGAGCGGCGTCGAGGAGGGCGCGAGCCCGGGCGTAAGCTTCCATGGTGGGGAGAGTGGAAACCGTTGCCCCGGGGGTCGCAAGCGGCAGATTGCGCGAGTTGCGCTGTGGCTCGCCACGCTGTCCTCGACCGCCTCAGCCGGCCCGTGATGCACCGGCTGCAAGGGCGATTGTCACCAAGCGCGAGAACGCGTCAGCCCAACTCGCGGGCCCTCTGGCGCACAATGATTTAAGTCCGGACTTTGCCCCGCTGGCAGCTAACGCAGCGCGCGCGTCAGCAGATTTTTCATCATCCGTTGCACGCGATCATCGGGGCCGTGGGGCCGGCTCCAATGCGACCACGGCAGGACATGCCCGGGAGGCGTCGACATCGCTTGGGCCCACCAAATCGTGGCGGCGTTGAAAACGTAATTGCTCTTCGGTCCCGGGTAAAGGGTGGCCGCCCATTGCTGCGGGCGCACGCCGCCGGACCAGGCCGTGCCGCCCGCGACCACTTCCAAGCCGGGAATCTCGGTCGCGGGTTGACCGTGGTACTCCCACCCGATCAAGCCCGGGATGCTCTCGCCCTGCTTCATGCCAGTGCCCTCGAAGATCCAGTTGTCCGGCTTGACGCAGGTCCAATCGCCGCCGCCATTCACCGGCTCCACATTGCGCGCGCCCATGAGCAGGCCCTCGTCGGGTCCATGATGCGGGAACGGCCCGTGGTTTTTCTGGCGGTTCGTGGCGTAGGTGTTTTCGCCGCCATACGGTCCGCCGCGGAAAATAATCCGGTTCGGCCGGCCGTCCGCACTTTCGCGATACGGCGTGACCCAGCAGACCGAGTTGCCGGACAGGAACATCAGATTTACGCCGGCGTCGCGCATTTTTTCGACGCTGCGGAACTGGCGGATGTCCCAATACTCGTCGTGGCCCACGCTCAGGAATGTTTTGCACTTCAAGCCGCGGTCCGGCGTGAGCATGTCGCTATTTGAGCAGTAGCTTACGTCGTAGCCCTGTTGTTCCAGCCAGTACGCGAGGGGAAATTCAAAGCACAGCCATTCGCCCGAGCCCACGGTCAGCGGATCGTTGACGATCCCCTGCCACTGCGCCTCACGACCATAGGGCCGGTCAAAACTCACGTCAGCCCACGGACCCTGATTGCCTTTCGGATGGGTATAGATGGAGAAATTATTCGGCCAGCGATTGTAGGCCTGCCACGTGTTGTCGCTGCACTGGAAAAGGATGTCCGCCGGTCGCTCGTCGCGGACGATGAAGACCACGTAACTCTGCCAGTACGGTTCCGACCCCTCGGGGATCGTGGTCATCCGGCCGAGATATACGCCGCTCGGCCAATCATTCGGGATCTTTAGCGAAGTCGTGGGCGCCCAGCGGCACTCGTGGAGATTCTTGTCGCCGGGAGTGGGCGTGGGCTGCGTCGTGGCGGCCAACGGACCAAGCTCGGTCATCTTGCGCGCGCCGCGTCCGCCGTAGTAACCCGTCCGGAAGACCTCGAGTCGGAACTTCCGCGCCGGGCTGCAAGAGACCATGAGATC